>NZ_SJNS01000020.1:0-56602 GCF_004331005.1 Acinetobacter sp. ANC 5045
TAATATTTCTGTATTATCTTTGGATTATATAATACATATATATGACCATATACACACCTATATAAACATGCGTATATATTTATGTATTGGTGTATTTATTGCTGTATGTGCATGTGTTCGTTATAATTCATACACGGCAACACATACACACACAAGGTAGGAATATGATTTTATTGATTGCTAACACAAAGGGCGGGGTGGGAAAAACATCACTGGCAACTTCCATTGTTGCGGCTTTATCGAAACGCGATAAGGCTGTTGTGGGTGTCGATTTAGACTCTGTAAATATGGCCGCTTCACGATCTTGGAGTAAAAACCGCTCAGAAGTTGATGGTAAATTTTACTTTCTGGCTGGTGATGTAAGCGAACAAATTAAGAAGATTGGCGCAGACTATGACGAAGTTGTTATAGATGCTGGTGGATTTGATAACACTGAATACCGCCAAGCTATCAGCGTTGCTGACGTTATACTTATCCCTTTATTGGTCGGCTCAAGTGCAAATATTGAAGGATTGCAGAAGGTAGCAGAAACAATTGAGAAAATCCGCGCTGATAATCTGCCAAAAGTTTACGGCGTTGTGACCAAAGCCCCGCACTTTGGAACATCACCAGAGCTAGAACGTGCAATTAATGAAATTATAAGTGACCCATTAACAGAACCATGCCCAACAACAATAGGCGATAGAGTCTGGTACACGCGCGCCTTTGATGAAGGTATAGGCATACTTGATCTGCAGCCACTTAAAAGAAGTGAAGCGAAATATATTAAATCTGCACAAGATGAATTTTTAACACTGTTCAACTTTATTTATGGTGAAAACAATGTCTGACGTAATACCACCAGCAAACACAGCACGCCGCGCCGCTAGTGTTTCCCCGCGCCAATCTGGTGTTGATACCAACAAAACGCCAGAACAAGTCATTAATGAAGCACCACTGGCTAGTGCTGCTGGCAAGCCAGAAACAACTGTAGCGACTGTTGAGCGTAAAGCATGGCGTATTAATACAACTATGTCCGAAGATGAATTAATGGTTTTAACCGAAAAATCATCATTTAACATTCCTATGGAGTTAATTCTTCGCTTGGATTTTCTTGTAAACCATAGCAAGGCGCGTGGCTTAGGGCGTAAAACCAATAAAACGGCGTTGGTTATTGAAGCTCTGGATGAATACACAAAAAAGGAATTAAAAAAGGCTGGTCACTCTGTTTAATTAGGCCACAAAAAAGCCAGCGTTTAAGCTGGCTTTTTTTATGCGGTATTCTTTTTCTTTAATGGCATATAAAAAGCTGTACCCATTAATATTGCAGTAACAATGCTACTAATTAAATGATTCTCTATAGCAAAGTCTGGTTGTGTGGCTTGGATTCCAATTAAAACAAGCAAGCTAAAGAAAAACCAAGCAATAACAATAGATTGCTTCTTATTTACCGACCAATCCAATATTTCAGGTTTTGATGAAATAATCATTTTTCCAATAAAAAACGATACGGCCAAAAATATAATTAAAAGAATAAAACCCATATTAACCCCTGTTTTTATGATGAATTATGCTTAATATTATGAAAAAATATTAAATAAATCCATTCCCTTAAAGCGATTAATTAAAAAGCCAGCTATTTGCTGGCTTTTAATATAAATGCAGTTATGCAAGAAATATAAATAATTTTTGCCTAAGCTGAGTAGGCTAGAATTTACTGTCCAATTCTGCTTGATACAACTTTTCTTTCAACAAGTAGCCTTCAAGCATCCAGATTTTGTTGCGGGCATTTTCGTACGCAATTTTTTTACCAATTTCTTCATTGAAATTTTCAGGACTTGCGCACGCTGACTCACCCGTAACAGTAAAACCGTTTTCCAGTGTAAGAATACAGAATGTGAGTGTTTGAAGTGATAGCGGTGCATCGAAAATTTCAACACCATTGTCACGCTTACACACATCACGCGGCAGGATGTAATCAACTGCTTTGATCTTTGAATCAATATGATTTGGCGTTAATCGCGGTGCATTTAAACCCTTATCCTGAATCTCTTTTTCAATTTGTTGTTCGCTCATTACTTTTCCTTATTTCTTTATGGCAATCTCTACAAACATGAAGCTCATCTGGTGTGTATTCAATCTCTGTTGCACCATGAAAACCGAATAAACACATCAAAAACCGAAGCATGTAGTGTGACTCTAAATAAATACAAGTGGTACACCCACAAGTAGCAATACAAGCAAAATTGAAGGGCGCAAAAGCCGCAATAATTAAGTTTGAGTGTACCCTTGTATTTACTTATTGAATGAATGGCGCGCCACACTGGACTTGAACCAGTGACCATCTGCTTAGAAGGCAGATGCTCTATCCAACTGAGCTAGTGGCGCAAAAAAATGACTTATGCTTGACTGAACACATAAGCCATGTAAAACAAAACTGGACGTATCCAGTTCAGAGGGTTTGAGGATTATATAATCAAATATAAATAAATGTATATATACTTGTTTAATATATACACAATATCGCGGAATAGATAAAAAATATTTTTAATGTTGTTTATTTTTATGTATATTTAACTTGGCTTGATTAACTCTAAAGTCAATTTGGCTTCCGACTATAGAGATTTAGTTAGTTACCTTACAAAGAATGTTGTGTTGTAGTCTTAAAAATGCCGCCCTTCGGGGCGGCATTTTTATGTTTAAATGTGTGGGTTGTAATCATCCATCCATTCAAGCCCTTTCGTATTCTTGCGTTTTTCCTGCCAAGACTGATTAGACTTGTTGAAGTTCGTTTCTGCTGTTTTTTGGTTAAACGTGATTGGGTAACGCGGGTTATCTCGGTTGTAGTCCCTAATCTCTTGCTTAACTTCCATCACTTGCTTTCTGTCGCCACTTTCCAAAGCCTGCACATATCGCTCTTTCCAACGTGAATTAATAGACTGTTGAACCGCCCGATCTCGCATTTCTAAGCCGCGAATACGGCCTTGCTCTGCGATTCCTGCAGGTTGTGCGTCTAGCATCTTAATCACACCATCCAAAACGGTTGCATCGTTAGTTTTAACGCCTGTTTTCATGTTGCGATAATCGCCTGTTGTGGCCGCAACTAAACCTTGACCAAAACTTGTTGCCGCTTTTGGTAGTAGCTGCACGCCAGCCATGCCATAAGAGCCAACTTGAGCAAGTTCAACCGATTCTCTGACCTTCTCAATTAACCCGCCGATTGCACCGCCGATCTGCGCGACCTCTGAACTCTTTTGGTACTGGCTTGTTGTTGGGCTGAAATATGCTGTTGCTGGGATTAAATCACCCATTCCCATACGCCCCTTAACATCCACAACTGGTTGTAGATTCACAAAACCATCCATTAAAGCCTTGTTCACGGTGCTGCCAAGTGTTTGACCTAGTGCATCCTGTAGCGCAATTTGTATTTCGCGCTCGGTATTCACTGGTTTACCCATTAAGCCGCCTGCTGTTTCTATACCATCCAAAATATCGCGTACAAACGGCAAGCCTGTTGTACCAGATAATGAGAATAAAATACCTAAAGCCACTAGGACTGATCTTGAGATACCAAAACCAACTAATCCCGCCATTTTTTTCTTAAATTCATCATCTTCACCGCCAAACAAGCCAGATTTTTGCATACGAACCATTTGTTCAATATAGGCAATCATAAATTGCTTATACATCATCAAAATAGAACCAACATTACCCCTTGCTACTCTTGGTCGGTTGCCTTTGTTGTAGATACCCTGTGTTTCTTGAATGGTGCGAACCGCAAAATCATACGCATCTTTAAAGCCTAATTTCTCAAGCTTCGCCTGCCCTAAACTCTCTGCAACATCTAAGGCTGCAAATAGACTTGTACGGCGGTTTATCGTTTCCGATGCCTGAGCAAATAAACCAGATGAATGACTGATAAGCTGCCACGTACTTGCACCTAAGCCAGACTTACCGCGCTCTAAACCTTGTAGCATCCAAGTGTTTTGTGGGTCTAAGTGGCCTTCTCTCCTAGCACGCTCATAATAAGCCTTGTATTTCGGCTCAATATGATTTGTACCTTTACGCCAAGTCTGGATTGCTTTCATAAGCGATTTGGCCGTGATGCCATAATCCTTACTGTACTGCATAAGGTACGGCAATGTTTGTAGAAACGGCTGTGTTAAGTTCACCAAGCCAAACATTGCAGAAAAGCCCATGTAATACACGAAAGCAAAGTTTTTAACGCCTGCTAATTCCTCTTGTGTATCCAGTGAATAATCTCTTAGGCGTACTGCATCCTCCTGGTATGCTGGATTGCTGATATTTGTAATTGATTCATCAATTGCTGGATTGTAAGTCTGGTTAGCTGAATATCGGGAGTTTGACAGTACAAACGAAGCTAAGACTCGCTTAATATCCGTGTCAAAACCTTTGATACCTTGTCTTTTCAGCAAACGCTTTAAAGCATGGTTATTTTTTAGTGAGTGCTTGATATATGCGGCTTCTGCGTCACCAATTGGCAAGCCAGACTCTTTCGCAAATAACGCCACTGTTTCAGGACTTACCCCTTGAAATAGCTTGTACTCAAGTTCATTTAACTGGCTCTTTTCCAGCACATAACCTGCAGGTAAATTAGCTTCATCAAGTTTTTGCTTATCAAATTCAATATTGCGCTCCGACTCGCTCTCATAGTGTTGTCTATATGCCACTTCACCAGTGGTCGGGTTGAATACGCGAATAAAATATTTACCAAAGCGCATTAACGGAACATAACCTTCTGCTTTCAGGTCGTTGGCCTTGTTATAAACGCGATTAATGCCCTCTGCAGCCGCCTTTCCTGCTTCTGCTTTTTTCGGGTCATTCTTCACCATATCTATGACACGGCTCATTATCTCCTTGTAGTGTTCGTGAATATCCAAATCTCTCGCCGCAAGCTCTAATACTTCCTCTGTCGTACCGCCTAAATGCTTATAGATATTTGAGAAGGTTGTATTAGCAAACGTATCTAGTGAGCTATCAACCGCGCTTCTGATCTCGTTATAAATCCCGATCTGGTCGTCATCAAAGCCTAGTTTCTTCAACTCTGCTTCTGAATGGCGTTTTGATTGGTCTTGCAACGTGTTTTCAAACATCAAATTGCCGACCTTCTCAATATCTAGGTCAATCTTTGCCTTGCCTAGCGTGCCACCAGTAAACGTATTGCCTAAAGCACGCCCGACTCGCTTAACTTCCTTCACATAATCCGCGCCAGTTTCTAGCTGGGTTAATACCGAAGGCGCAACGTCCATAGACTTTGCTGACGTAAAGGTTACATGGTTGATTTTGTCCTGTACTAAATCAAAGGTTTTCTTAAATTCCCCTGTTTCATCGGCCAAAGACTTGTGCAACATAGTCTGAAATAGGTTTAGTGTGCGTTTACTTAATGTTTTTGCGCCCTCTGCTCTACGCAACGCCATCCCACCAAAGGCCGTTTTTGCTGCCGTATCCAAAAATTCACGCTGCTTACTGCGGCTCATATTTTGTGGATTAGCTGTACTGCTGCGGCTGTAACGAATATCAGGGTTATTAGAATCAAAAGTACCGTTATTTGCTGTTGCAGATTTAATCTGACTTGGATTGTGAGCTACTGCCCACTTAATACTCTTATCTTCATTTAAAAGAATCACACCATCATGGCCTAATTCTTTCAACTTCTGGCGACTTGGTATCTGTTCCATAACAGAATTAACATAGTATGGATTTTGAATTGATAGATATGTCTGCATAGGTTTATTACCGCCAGCATAAGCTGTCGCATCCGATACCTGTGCTGTGAAGTAGCTTCCCCTACCAAGTAATGCACCAGATTCATTCGTATTAAATTGATTGAATGATTTTGGTGTGCCGTGATACATGATGATAGGCTTACCATTTGCATCAGCGACCTTGCTGCTACCGAACCACTTTTTAAATGCTGCGGTTTCAGTCTGGTTAGGTCTATCCACCGTATTAATGCTTGACAGCGATTTATTGCGTCCTTTTGGCGGTGTTGGTGGTGGGTTTTTCGCAACGGTCTTAACCATGCGTTCTGCTAACGCCACAAGGTCGCTAGGGTTTAATTTAAGGTTTAGCCCTAGCTTATCTACTGCCCACGCCTTAACCGCGCTCAAAATGCGATTTACAAGCCTTACTGCTGGATTTGCATTTTGCTGTGCTTGCGCCGCAACTGTAATTAAATATGGTAGGTATTCATCTGCCTGCACTTCTGCACCAGATTCACGCTCTGCCAACTTCTTAGCTTGCAATGCTTCTGGGTTTCCAGTTTTCACTAAGCGATTGAACTCTGCCATAAGGTTATTGTATGCCTGCGGCTTCATTACGCCTTGCATACCGATGTGGCCGCCTAATTCATGTAGGAATACTGGAACAATGTTATCTGCTGTAATGGCATCTGCAACAAGTGTTACTTTCCCATTTTCTGCAAAACCTTCAATGCCTTTTTCAGCATAGCTAGGGATAATATTCAGCGTTCCGTTTTGCTCTAATTGAGAAATAACGTCATCACCAAAGCGATTTACAAGCTCTGACCTTACTTGCTCTGGTGTTGAGCCTTGCCCTGTAGAAGCCCTGCGGCTCATTTTAGGTGCTTCATCTTGCTGTGCTTCGGTTTCCTTTTTCTTAGGTTTCAGCTCATCCAGAAGGTCGCTGTGTCGCTGCTTTAAATCGTTTAATTCATCTGTGCGTTCCCACTTTTGGTTTTCAATTTTTTTACGCAAATTAGGTAGCTGCTTTTGCGCTTCATCAATTGAGCGTTTATAGGCTTCAAGCGACAAAGGTAAGCTTTTTAGGTGGTTTAGAATCTTCTGAACCAAGCCTACTGGTGAGCTATCTTGAATATTGAATGAATCAACATTAAAAGCTTCTGCATTGCCTTTTAATTGAATCAAAGCTATGCCAGCAAAAGACGAAGGTTTAGCGATAATTTCAAAACTATTAATATTACCTAAGCTTTGCTCTTTTCCTTTTGCTAAAGCACTATCAATGCCTGTCTTAAATACTTTAGATATTTCCTCTCTTGCACCCTTATCCTCTTGATTGATTTTCTTACCATCATTTGAATAAACAAATTTCTCAGGCTGCTTAATCTCAAGGTCTGGCAACAATCTATCAATAGCTCTCTGGTTTCGCTCAATATCAAGCTCAGTCGTCCGAATTAGGTTTTTGGTGCGGTGAATATCACGATCAAAGTTTTTCTTAGATTCCTCTAAGTCTTTGACCTGTTTTCTAAGCTCCATTTCTTCCAAAATTCTAGGGTCGCCACTAGATGCCGCTTTCATTTCTGCCGCATTTGCCGCTTCGCCAGCAATATCTTCAACGGCGCGAACATTTGTACCCTTGCGTACCTGCTCAATAAATTTAGCCTTAGACTCAATGGTCTGCCACATACAGCTATCAAGGGTTTGCTTGGTTGCATAACGATTAATTTCGATCTCAAAGCCGTTAGGGTCTGCCTTATAGAACTCATTACCCTGTCGAATAATACGCCCCTCACGCTGCTCCAAGTCCGAAGGTCGCCACGGCGCATCTAAATGGTGAAGTGCAACAAGTTTATTTTGCACGTTCATCCCTGCGCCCATTTTGGCAGTAGAACCCATTAGGACGCGAATATCACCACGTTTAACAGCTTCAAATAGTTTTTGCTTCTGTTCTTCCGTGTTGGCATCGTGAATAAATGCAATTTCACTTTCCTTAATGCCTTTTGCAATTAGCTTGGCTTTCAGGTCATCGTACACACTAAAATCAGAATCTAAGGCCGATAGCTCATCTGGTGAGAGTTTGTCTAACTCTGCTTGAGCCACTTCATCCCCCTGATCTGCCAGTTTGATTAGGTTTTCAATTCTGGCCTTTTCTTTTGCTACCGCACCCTTTGGAGTGGATAAGTCACAGAAAACTAACTGTGTGCCTTTTTTAGCGTTCCACTTCTTATAGGTTTCAAAGATATTATTTGCGGCCACATTAACCTTTGAGCCTTCGTAATCCTCTGCTGTTGGGTCAATTAGGCGCATATCTAAGGCCGCCTTACGTGCATCACCCATGATTTTAAGCATGTTGTCTGCACCCTTTTCAGGCTTTCTAGGTAGGTTTTCAGTTCTCCACACCAAAGAGCCTTCTGGGTACACCTCATTGCCGTTTTCGTCAATCGTTGCCACACCAATATAATCAGCCTGTGCATCACTACGCTCTACAACAATATTTTGCGGCTTATCGCCTTTAATTTTTGGTGTTCCTAGTGTTTTACCTTCTTTGGCTAATTGGGCGTTAATGTCGTCACGATTCATTACATCGGAAAAACCTAAATAACCCTGCATCAATTCAGGCATGTTCACAAATTTTGCAAAACGATTAGTTAGTTTGTATTTGCCAGAAGGGGATAACTCCCAATCACTAACAACTTCGCCAAAAACCTTAGCCCATGCGTCAAAGTGGTTGATACCTTGCCGTTTTAAACCATCCCAATCTAAATAACGCTGCATAGTAAACATTTCTGCCATAGTGTTAGAGATTGGCGTACCAGTAGCAAAAATAATCTTAGATTTTGGGTTGTTCTGCTGCATGATTTGGATTTTTGCAAATAAATCCTTCGCTTTTTGTGAGCCTTTACCTGTTCCAAGTCCAGCCACGTTCTGCATAGCCGTTGTGAACTCAAGATTTTTAAACTCGTGCGCTTCGTCTAGCATGATTGAATCAATACCAAGCTCATGCCAATAAATATTATCGGTATCCTTATTTTCACGATTAAGAAGGTTTTTCTTTTTCTCCTCAAGTGCCAGTCTGCGCTTACCAATATCTTTAGCGTTGCGCGACCTGCCGCCCTTCTGTGCCTTTAACTCTGCTTCAAAAGCCATAAGCTCGGCAATTTCGTTATCAATAAAGGCTTGCTCTTGTTCTGGTGAAATTGAGATTTTTCCAAAAGATGAGTGAGCAATAATAATTGCGTCATAATCACCGTTTGCGATTTTCGCAATGAACTTTTTACGGTTTGCCTTCTCAAAATCTCGCTTCGTTGCTGCCAAAATATTTGCATTTGGATAGAGTAGAACAAAGTCCTTAGCCCATTGTCCTACCAAGTGGTTAGGAACAACGATTAAAGGCTTATTCACGATGCCCATTCTTCGCATTTCCATTGCTGCAGCAACAACGGTAAATGTTTTACCTGCGCCTACAGTGTGGTCATAGAGTGTGGCTTTAGACTGCACTGATCTCCAAACAGCGTTTTTCTGGTGTGGTCTTAGCTCAATAGCACTATTCATGCCATAAAAAACCAAGTGAGAACCATCAAAGTCACGATTGACTGTTGTATTAAACGTATCGTTATAAATACGTTCTAAGGTTTCTCTCCTTGTGTCATCCTGCCACAACCATTCTTTCCACTCGTTTTTGACACGCTCCACACGCTCACCCGCTTCAAGTGTGGCATCTTGGTTGATTTGACTTGTACCATCACTAAAACGGTCATAAATGGTCGGCTTTGTTCCATTTAATGCGTGTGTAAGAATCGTTTTTGTGTCGGCTCTACTGGTTGAGAAGTTTGACTGTGCCAAAACAGATACGCCAGTCGGGTTGATCTCCCATTTATTTGAATATTTGCCATATTCAGCCTGCGCGTTTGGCGACTCAGTAATATGGCTCACAAAATCAGCAATATACTTTTCAGGAATCCAGTGTGAGCCTATTTTCACATCAATGTCTAAGGCTTCAATATCTTCTGGGATTACCTTTTCCAAAGCCTGCACGTTTCTCTGGTATTGCGGGTCTTTTTGTGCGCTCTCTTTAGCAATCGCAAGTTTTTGTTTCACGTTTCCAGATAGGTATTCATCACGTACCACATAGCCGTTAATAGGGTCATTAAAGATTAACTCCCCAAGCTCTGCAATAATTTCATCTTCGGTCTTTCCATATAGCTGCTGCATGGTTTTGGTGTTCACATAACCATGTCTGTTTAATGACTCTGTTAGGGCATCTTGAGCATTACTTACACTTTCAACCAGTGATACTGGTACTTGTGTTCGCTTGGTGAAAATAGCTGCCTTTTCTGCGCTAGGCTTTCTAAATTTCTGCCCTGTTGATTTGGCTACTGCAGCCGATACACCTTGATCATATTTATCTTCAAGTGCTGATAGTTGCGCCCAATTTGGGTCATCACGCATTAAAAGTGCATTGGTGCGATTATTAATAAAACCATGCTCTTTCACAAAAGCATCATAAATTTGGTTTAATTCCTTGCGCGAAGCTTCGATCTGTCTATTGGTTGCATTTTTATCAAGCTGTAGAGTTCTCAACTCAGATAGTTTCTCTGCAGCTTGAATCATGCCGATAGTTCTACTTCTTGCCTTTTCGTTGGCAAATTCAACCTTATTAGACTGCTGTTCACCCATCACATCAGGTAAACGCTCATAAACTTCACCATCAGCATCAATGAATCTTGAGCCAACTTTTACGGCTGAAATATCACGAACAACAGTTTGTCTTACTTCGTCAAAGTCTTGGCTCTGTTCTGCCTTAAAAACATCCTTTGGTAAACGCTCAATCGCTTCATTTAATAGTGCTTGCGTATCCTGTCCATCACGCTTAATTAGTGCTGGCTCACCATCTTGGTACATGCTGCCGTATGCACCAAAATCCCCAAGCATATTTTCAGGGTGACGTACAAAATACTCGTTTAACGGTACGGTATTGCCATCTTTGTCTTTGTAGTTTTTAACATCAAGCCAAGATTCACCAGTTATGGCTTCACCTTCTGCCCTTTTGCGAAGGAAAATAATATCTGTTGTAACCTGTGTGCCTGCATTAGATAAAAATGCATCATTTGGCAAACGGATAGCTCCCACCAATTCAGCACGATCTGAAATATAGGCACGCTCCTTATCACCAATCTTGTCTAAGAATCTATTTGTCACCACCATAGCCAATACGCCATTTGGCTTAACGCTATCAATAGATTTGGCAAAGAAATAATTGTGTAGGTTGAAGCCATTAATTGCAGGTCTTACAAGATCAGTGATTTTATTAGATGAAAATGGCGGGTTTCCTATTGCCACATCAAAGTAATTATCAATGGTTTGGTAATCTTGGAATCCCATAGGTGCTTTAATACTGGCTTCTGGGTATAGGTTTTTAGCAATTGCACCTGTGATATTGTCTAATTCTACGGCGTACAATCTGCTGGCCTTACGCATATTTTTAGGCATAAGTCCAAAGAAGTTACCCACGCCTACGGCTGGCTCTAAAACCCGACCTTGTGAAAAACCAAAATGCTCTAAGGCTTTCCACATAGAATGAACAATCTCTGGACTGGTGTAGTGTGCCGCAATACTGGAATCTACCGCCGCATCATATTCATCTTCGGTTAAAAGCGACTCAAGCTCTGCAACTTCCTTTGCCCAGCCTGTTGAAACAGAACCATCTGCACGCCTAAATGCTTCTGGCAATCCACCCCACCCAACAAATTTAGATAGGGTTTTTTGCTCTGCTTTGGTCGCTGGCCGATTCTCAGCTTCAAGTGTCTTAATTACTTTGACTGCTTCGATATTGGCTTTAAATTTAGTCTTTTTGCCACCTTTTGCAATTTCGTTTTCATCAATAACAAAAGCATCTACTGGTGCGTTATCAGCGACAACGGCTTGTTTAGGGTTTAATCCTCTGTTGCTGTCGTTTCCTCTGGTAGAAATAGATACTTCTCCCGAATCATCTCCCATGCTTCGTGTGGAGTCAGCCCCTCTCGTTCCAGTTGGTACACTTCCTCGAATGTCATCTCTGCTGCTTCCTGTAGCTTCTGCTGCAGAATCCCCTTGTTCACGTACTCGCGGTACATCTTCGGTAGGTGTTCCTTCCAGTGTGCCTTCGCTTCTCTCGTCCAGTTGCTTAGTGCTGCCATTGTCTTGCTCCTGTGTTTCAGTCTTTTTCGCCAAAATATCGGCATAGCGTTGTGCGCTGTTTACATACTTCTGTTTTTCATCATTCCATTGACTCGCATTTGATGAATCAATATCAATCAGTTTATCAATAGCGCGTACAATACGCTCGTAATGATTTTTACGTCCTTCTACGTCTTTGGTATCAACCAGACTAGCGTCCTTTGCTGCATGATAGTCTTTTAAAGCAGATTTAATCGCTTCGTTTTTGTCAAAAACTTCATATTCAATTCCGCGACTAGAACCATATTCAAAACCATTCGGCGTTATGGTTACGCTCTCAGAAACAAATGCACCCAAAGGGTCTAGGTATGATCTAACCCCTCTTTCATCCTCATAAACTTCATGGCCATACTTGTTTTTGCCTAGCAATGTTCTGCCCTTCGGTTTACTTTCCGTTTTATTCTTGAGTGTTTTTTCAAGCTCAACGGCTAATTTTTCCGCTTGCTCTGCATTTTCTTTATAGTATTTAACAGAAGGCGGGTCATTGATAGCGTCTGCCACTTTTAGGTTGGCATCACGCTCTTTTCTATAATGTTCAATAGCCTTTGGAATATCGCTATAATCAACATCCTCAGCCTTAATAGCTCTTAATTCATCTAAGGCTTGCTGTGCTGGGTCTTTAGTTTGCTTTGGTGCTTCCTGTTTAGGCTGCTCAACCTTAATACTGTCACCTTCTGCTGACTTTTTACGCAAAATAAATTGTGAAGGTTGGAGTTTTATAACTTCGTGTGATGACTCTAGGCCTTTTTTCTTCAATGCCATATTTGCCGCACTTTCATTGGCAAACGGCGCGTTATCCGAAGCCCTACCAATATCCTGCTCTGGCTCTTGATCTTGGTTTTGGTTTGCTGCTAACGGCGCGTTGTTTTGGTCTTGTTGGCTTAAATGCCAGATAGCTTGCTGCAATACTTCGCTCGGTGTTGGTTTTTTACTCCAAGAGTCGCCAGAAACATAGCTGTCATCACCCTTAAAACTTAACTCTGTGAGTCTTGTATTACCTCTACGCCCCGTAGGTGTTGTTGTTGCTGTCTTAGCAAGCTCTACGCCACGCGCATAGAGATTAGGAAAATCACGTTTTACAACGTCATTAAATGTTTCTGGTGTTTTGTGTACGCTGTTTAACGCACGCGCACGCACCCTCAATTCATTTTCGCTATATGGATTTGGCAAACTTGAAGCTGTGGCTGTTTTCCATGCTTCTATGCCTTGTTCAGCCTGTTGCTGTGTTTGCTGAAAAGCTTGCTCACTCTTAGGTTGTAATGGTTGCTGCTCAACTGGCGTAATTGTTGGTTGTGATGAAGGTGTGCCAGCATTGGCCGCCTTCACAATGTCTGCAACTTCCTTTAAGACTTCTGAGCGTGGTCTGCCTTTTGCCACTTCCTCATTAATCAATTGTGGTTTGATTTTTGGATTGTTGATGTGTGCATCTTTGATTTTTTCAGCAAAAGTAAATTCTTTGCTAGGTTCTGGCGTAATTGGCTCAACCAATTTCGCTTGTGATGCTTCAGGTGTGGTTTTTGGTGTGTTGATTGGCGGTACGGCATTTAAAAGGCTATCAAACGCTTCATCACTTTCAAAATCATTAACAGATGCTTGTTCATCTGGTGTAGTTGGCTGGATTGGCTCAATCTGTGCTTGGTTTTGCTCTGCCTGTTGTGCTACTGGTGTTTGTGGTGCTGCTGACTGGATAGACTTAGGCTGAACCGTAATAAGCCCTTCACCCCGCTTAATAATTTCGTGGCTATCCTGCAGGTTATTTGATTTTAGAAAGTCATTTGCTCGAATGTAATTTGAGAAGGTTTTAGGTTGGCTAAAATCTGCGGCCTGTTCTTCTGGTTGCGCCTGATTTGGTACTGGCGCAACTGGTTCAATAGCTTCTGGTACATCAATGCCAAAATCCCTTAAATTAGGGTCATTTGGTGCTGGCTTGTCATTCTGTTTAGGCTGATAACCAAAATCTGTTAAGTTCGGGTCATCTGGAATAACGCCTGATTGCTCTTGCTGAATAGGCTCAAAGGTTTCAGGGTCAAGCTCTGTCGCGCCACTGAATAAATCATCCTGCGGCTGTAATGATTGCTGTACCTGTTGTTGTACGTGATTATTTACGATGCTTGATAAGCTCGGCTTTTCTAGCTGCTTATAGCGCGGGATAGCCTGAATCATACTTTGTGCTTGATCTGGCGTGATATTGCCAAGCGATACGGCGTTCATCACCACGTTATGCGCTGCAACTTCATCACCAGTAACAGACAATCTAAATACGTCTGCCAAAATCGGATTGCTTTGAATCTCGCTTGCTTCGTCTGGTGTGATTTTTCCTTTGCTCACACTATCCATCACCAGATTGGTTGTGTCGGCCATACCCATGTTTACTGACTTAGGTTGTGCCTGTGGTGTTGGTTGTTGCTGTTGTGGCTGTGCTGGCTGAACCTGTTGTTCTGGTGTTGGCTGCTCTACTTGTTCTTGCTGATCTCGCTGTGTTGGTTGAATTGCTGCTTGCTCTGCAAAACGATTCACAAAATAAGGAACATCTACACCGTATTGTTCGTATGCGCTTTTAACTTTTGCCGCTTCTGTAGCAATGTTGCCTAGATTGGCTGTTGCGCTATTAATTGCGTTTTGGTCGCCCAACTGGATTGCTTCTGATAGCTCTTTACGTGCTGCGGCTTCTTCTTGGCGTAAACGGTTAGTCTGGTTGCGTAAATCAGTCGCAATGGTTTTAGCTTGATCATTAGGCGTGGCTCTTGATGCAGACTGCATACCGCCGCCCATAATCCCGCCTATTGCGGCTTCTTCTAAAAATGCTTTGCCTACATCACCCCATTGTACGGACTGGCCGCCAATGTTAGCCGATGCAGCCTGCCCGCCATATTCACCAATTGCGCCCTGTAAGCCTTCTTCTAACGCTTGTTTGCCCACCATGCCTAAAGCCGCTTTGTTGGCTGCTAGGCTTAAATCTGGTGCTAGTTTTGCCATGCCGACACGCGGGGCTTGCGCCATTTGTCGCTTAACCAACTCTGAACTAACTTCTCCACCAGCTAAGATTTTACCTACCTTGCTGGTCGGTGCTTTTTTCAGGATGCCAGAACCCAGAACCGCACCAGAAGGCGCAATAAAGTCTAAGCCCGTCATCATTGCACCGTATTTATCTGCGGCGTTTTCAGAAATTAAATCAAGTGCGGTTTTATGTGCTTGTACCTTCGCTTGGTTAATATCCATGCCAGACTGCAGATATTTATTAAATTCTGCTTCATACACTGGATTACCTTGTAGGTGCTGCCAAGTTGGAAAGTCACGCTCAAGGTTTGTTGTTGCGTTACGGCGCACTTCGCCATAGTTTTGCGTATGACCTGCAACCGCACCCACACCCAAGCCGATATATGGTGCTGCTGCAGTCGCACCTAGTTTAGCTACGCCAACTGCCGCCCCACGCGCCGCACCCATAGGTAAAGCCATAGCTGGAACAGATTGCACTGCACCAGATGCCAATTGTGGAATCTTGCCATGCTTACCAGCCTGCATTTCTTTTTGCATGGTTGAAGCTGATTCTTCATAGCCTTTTTTTAGATTTTTACCGTATTCGGCTGTTCTGGCTGCGATTGAATCCGTTTCATTTTCGCCAATATCACGAATGAACCCTGCTGCTCCTTCGATCATTGAGCCAACGCCCTGACCAAATGTGTTACCGATATTTTCCGCAGTAGATAAAATGGTTTCACCAATAATCGGTAATTTACTGCCTGTTTCTGCAGATTTCTTAATAGCGCGTTCTGCACGTTTGTCCTTCGCAAAACTCGCGCTACTCTGGCCTGCTTTCGGGATTAAACCTGCAGATTGCATTACCTGATCGGTTTGTTTTTCCCATGCAGTACGTGCTTGTTTAATTGCAACGTCATTGGCTTGTTTTTTTGCCAGTGCTGGTACAATTGTTTCATTAAACAAACGGTCACGCTGACTAATTATTTCGCTTGCATCTTTGCCCTGCTCTGCTGCTTGCGCTACTAATGTTGAAAAGTGCTGCTTAATATTCACAGTAAAACCTCGTAGTTAATAGGGTTTACTGTCTGTTGCGGTTGCCAATAATCGGCAAAAATAAAAAAATATATCGTTATGGTTTGAGTATATTTTAAAAGCTATACCCTAGCTTTACTTTTGCTGCTGCAATAATTTCTTTTTTAGTGCTTCTGACGCACTCAAATATGAACCACCCATCATATTAGGCTGCGGTAACATTTTGGGTGCTGGTTTTGGTGCTGGCTTACTTTTTCCTTTCTCCTTTTCCGATTTCTCTTTCTCCATGCGCTGTTCCATTGCTTTGATCTGTTCTGCCTTTCGCTTTTCGCGGTCTGCAACATACTTAGGCTTTGGTGCTTCATTTTTTTTTGTTGGTGCTGGTTTGTTGCTTCTTGCAGGCGGCTTAAAGCTTGAAGCCGCATTGTTTAGGCCCTGTGAACCCATAGGATTACGCATAGGAATAAATGCCTGCCCGCTTGATTTTTTATCTGTAGCATTGCTGTTTTGATTGGTCAATGAGCTAACATTAACCTCATCAAATACGTTATTAATTTCATTCCCGCTTAGGTTTGATTTTTGTTCAACCTTGCCCTTTGCTGGATTCATGCCGCGATTAATCCACGCACCTGCTTCAACCTTGTTAGCCGCACCGACCAATTCAGCCGCCTTTTGATGCACATATTCTTTTTTGGCTGCAGGTGTCATGGTCATACCAACTTCTGTACCATCTACAACCTGCTGAACCGTTTTAAGAATATTGTCATACGCGATTAAACGCTCTTGGCGGTCTTGCGAACTTGCAAACTTGGCAACATGGGTTTGCACACCAGACAAACCACCAATCACAATGGCTGACGTTTTGTTGCCTAAATCAAGCTCTGTCGTCATGCTGCTGGCAACATTGTTTACAGTCGCAGTAACTTGTTTACCCATGCCTTTGCTGTAATTGGCTGTTGCTTGCGCCTTCTGGTCTGCTTGCGCTTGCTCTCGTTGTTCTGGTGGCAAGTAAGAAGTGTTGCCACCTAACAAGCCTAATGCTTGGTTGTATTTAACGATATGGCCATATACCTGCTGTTTAGCGTCTGCATTTAGATTTAGATGGTCGAACCAGTGGCCTTGACTCCCTGCATCTCTCCATCGTTTAACTGCGGCATCTACGGCTGGCTCACCTGCGTTATAAGCTGCTGCAATAAGTGCTGTATCGCCACCATATTTTCCATTTAAGTGATTGATTAAAGCTGCACCAGTTCTAATATTGGTTTGCACATCGTTAATAGGGTCGCCCTGAATCCCAAACTGTCTAGCAAAGCCATGAGCATATTTTCTATTAAGCTGCATGTGGCCATAACTAGAATTGTCATAGCTTGGTACAGCCGCACCGCCAGATTCAATCCCCATCATGGCAATGGTTTTTGTGTATAAGTCTGGGTCGTTACTTAAAAAGCTCAACATTGGCGCGTTTTGTTGTGCAAAGGCAATCGCCCCCTGCACACCAGACGCAACGGCTTTTGATGCTTTTCCGTTACCAGCACCACCTGTTCCACCAGCACCGCCATTTTTGCTATAAAACGACAATTCAGAACGATAGTTAGCCCCATCTTGCCCAAGTTCTGCGCGATAGTTAGCTCCACCCTGCCTAATTCCTTCTAGCTCAATGGTGTTGTGGTGTTTGTTATTTTCCTTATTAACATCATAACCATATTGCAAGCCTAGCTTACGTTCTTCCCATAATTGTTTTTGTGTTTCCAAAGCTGATTTTGCTTGGTTATCGACTTGTGTTTCATAACTCTTGGTCGGGTCAAGCTGCTGGTAAGTTGCTGCAATAAAGTCGTCATATCCGACCTTTTCACGCGCTGTACGAACCAAAGCACCAGTATTTTTATCTACAATGTTAATGTTGGCCGTACCATCATCATTCAGCGTATAAGCTAAAGCTTGGTTTTGATCAAAATTTGGATTACCTAAGTTATCCTGATTTGCAAAATCCACATAATACTTTGCAGCATTATTAATATCGCCCATCGTTTTAAAGTTCTGGTATTGCCCTAAACGCTGTGACAATAGCTCTTTGCGCTTGGCTTCGGCTTGTGCGCGTGCATTGTTTTCAAGCGTGTAATCATTCTGTTTAACAGTTTGCTCATGCAATTTAGCCTGCTGCTGATCTTGTACGGCTTGCCGCCCACGATCATAGTCAAGCTGCTCTTTTTCTTTCATTTCCTGCTTGTGCGTTTGAAAGCCATGCACAGCTCCTACGCCAGCCGCCGCCGCGATACTACCCCAATCCATCTTGATACCCCCTTAACCTAAGAATGAAGTTTGTACTTGATTTGGTGGACGAACACTTGAAATGTTGTCATAAATCACACCACTACCAACCTGTGTGCCGTTCAACTTCATGCCTTTGGTCGCGCTTTCAATGCCTGATACTGGCGTGGTTTGTGTTTTGCTAAATAGGCTCTTAATCCCATCCATAGCCTGCTGATTACCTAATAAGCCTTGCGTCATGGTAGAAATACCACCAGAAATAGCTTGGCTGGCTGCTGCAGACTGATTAGCCGCCTGATTGCTTAATTGTGTAGATAGATTATTCATGCTGTTGGTTACGCCATTTGCAGCACCAACAAGTAAGTTATTACCCTGTTGATATACGCCATAACGTCTATCCCATGTTTGTTGATCTGCAAACTGACGTTCTTTGTTTCGTGCATTGGTTACATTACCTGCTGTTGCTACGGCCTGATTTAATGCAAGCTGGCGATTAGCTGACTCTGCACGCCCTGAATTTGGATTAATACCCATGCGCTGCTGTTGGTTGTTTAAGGCTTCTTGCGCGTTCTCAAAGTGAGTTGCTACGTCTGCATTTGCTTCACTGGTCACACGCCCTAAATCTGCTGTCACACCTTTTTCAGCATCCGACACAACTAGATCAATCAATCCACCGTATTGATCTTGATAATCGTTGTAACGCTTCTTTTGGAAAGCAAGCGTATCACGCGCAATGGCGTTAGCTTCTTTCTGTACTTTTTTTGCTGATCTGCTGCCAAAAATACCGCTTACAGCACTAGCAACCCCTACACCTACGGCTACCCAAGACATAATTAAATCTCCATGTTTTGATCTTTGCGAAATTGCTCTACTTCACTATCTGGAACAATTAAGTCTTGTTCGATAGTCGCTAAATCGTCTGTTTCTGCATAATGAACAGTTTGAAAGGTTAAGTCCTCAAGGACTACAAATAGGCGTTTTGCGCCACGTTCTGAATGAAATGTGAATGGTGCGGATATTTCTTTAACGCCATGCTCTGAATAAACGATTGCTCTGCCTGTAAGTACAATACAAGTGTGGTCGTAACGGTGCGTCTTTCCGATAACGATGCTACCTGCAGGCGAAAACATTTCTCGCACATAGGTTTTATGCGCGAAATGGTGTTTCACTGGCATTTCTGTGTGATGCTCGGCTGGCATCTGGTTGATTAGAAAGTCTTGAAGCTCATGCACACGGCGAATAAAGTCCGCGCCTGTTACGCTTAAAAACTCATTGACTTGCTGTAATTCATTCATAGGTACACCTTTAAATTAGGTGTCCGTTGCGGCTGCCAAAAAAAGCAAAAAATATTTTATTTTTTATATTATGTATTTCAATCAATTCCGGTCGTATCTACGACAATGTAACTATACACATCAACATTGCCGTAAGAGTCAAAAGAATTTAAATATATCGGGTATCCACTTCTTATATACATTTGCATAAATCTTGACTCCACAATACCCCCTTGAACCATAAAAAACATGCCTGAAAACTTTTGTGTTTGCTTATACCAATTTAATCCAACTGGTGCTTGCCCAATTAATATACCCAATGACGATGAATTGTAAGACTTTCGATTAAGTAGAACATTAGCATTATCTCGTATATCTAATGAAATAGGATGAAGATGCCCATAAACATAATCCAAAATTTTTAGCTGTATCTTGTTTGAATTAAAAACTATTTCGCCTGACTGATTGTAAATCTGCAAACCAGAACCATTACTACCACCGCTTTGATTCATTGAGTAAACATGAACAGTGCAAGAGCCATAAAATCTGTAATACGGTTCATTATTGCTTTTAGCAAAAGGGGCAACACCAACAAGCACACCCTGCGGTGGCGACATAACATAAACTAGGTCTTGGTTTACAGCCAACTCCCATGTGCCTGTGCCAGAAACACTATACTCATAGCACATATTTTTATAGTTACCATCAATTTGAATATTGTTGTTTTCATTGTAAATAGTAATCCCAGCACCCATTAATAAACACCTATAATAACTTTAAGTGGAACATTCCTCATAATATCTGGTGTTGTGCTAAACCACCTACTATTTGTTGCATTACTTGTTGGGCCATAAAAAAACTTATTTTCTATCTTAATAGCGTTATTAGCTATCCTAGAGTAAGTTAATTGAAAATATGTTGCGTTTAATACTGGATTCCATGCCAGAATATCACCTGTGCCAGTAAAAGAATGGTAAACAGGTGGCTTCCAGTTTGGAACATCAATTAGCTCATTAAAAACAGGAAAATGCACAAAAGGCTCATGGTTAATAAATTCATCACTGGTGCATATAAATGAATTACTTTGATTAAACGGCAGGGTGACAACTTCTAAAACCCTAGTAAGCCTATCTGTAACAGATAAGGTAAGCCGACCTTGATCATCATAACATTGTAAACCTTGTGGCATCACCAAACTCCCATTCTCACCCGAAGTCTATTGTTAGCATCGTAAACCTCAATCAAATTATCCTTGATCTCAGTCCTTGCTCCACTGGTCGCGGTACGCAGAACACCAATCTTTGCAGTAATTGCACTAAGGCTAGTAAATTGACCTGATGCCGCCGCAACAATGTTGGCTTTCATGCGGTCTGCTGCAATATTTCCTGCAGTGATTTTATCTGCAGATAAATTCCCAATTTTTGCATTGGTTATCGTACCGTTAGGGATATATGCCGTATCAATATATGTTCCTGCAGGTACACTTACCCCATTAATCACGCCGCTTGTACCAAGTACAGCAAACGGCTTTTTATTGTTGCTTGGTGCGCCGATAAAGAATGTATCCGCATTAACACCAAAAGAAGAAGTTACCTGACCATTTACCAATTGAGAAACCAAACCATAACCAGACATAACGCCATTGTTGTCGATAGTTACTGTCTTGATGCCTTTGATTCCATCAATAGTAGTTGTCTGTTCTGTTATCTTAGTATTTACATTTTTAAGGTGAGTAGACCATGCACTCCACGCAGTAGTAGATGTGGAGTATCTAGTAGCTATATTTAACCCATCTCCTGATTCAAATGTTTGGCGAATTGCCCCTCCTGAAGCATCATTCCACGGAACGACTGTCTGTAGAGAGCCATATCCTGTAATTCCTCCAGGGCTGCCAATAGCACTACCACTCTTAAATTCATTAACCACCCTTTTTGGGTAGTTAGTCCAATACCATGAAGGGGGTTGGTTTGCTGAGCGAGTATCTGGAATACTCAATGAATCTAAGCCTTTAATTGCAGGGGTCATTTTAGTGCTCTCAAAGGTACTGATTTGCCCTGCAATTGCACTATTCGCATCAGTTTTGGTGTAGTAATTGTTTAATACACTCGCATCTGCCTTGTTATCCACCTTTGACGAAAGCTGATTTAACGCATTACTGGTTGCTGTCACACGGCCATCCACGCGAGTAACTTCTGTGTTGGTGTTTTGGATTGCTGAAGCATTGGCGTTAAGCTGTTCCTGTGTATCATTAAGGGATGGTGTCCAAGCTGTAGGCTTTGTACCATACTCCACCTTTAAATCCGCCACCTCAATAGATACCGCGTTATTCACAGAATTAGCTTCAACAAGAATTTGAATAAAGTCATAATTACTGCGTGTTTTACCTGCCCAAACGAAGTCATAAAACTCCCCTGCAGCAAGAGTTCTGTTGGAGTCTATGGTTTTACTCACAACACCGTTTTCTCGTACAAAAATCGGCAAAGTTCCTGTGTTTTGAATCCTCGCACTCATCACTACAATATTATTTAATAACAAGCCGTCTATTTGTTTTACAATTTTAAGTAATGAGGTTCCGCCTGTACTTATAAAACGAATACCTTTTGCTGTCTTTAAGTTGCTATTAGTGATACCTGCGGTAGCAGTTAAACTACTACCAGACCAACCAATCCATCCTTGAGCAGTATCACTTTTTTCGACTAAGTTTGTACCACCAATAACTAAACTAGCGTCATATTTACTAACTTCCCCTGCAGCAATGGTCGTAGCTTTAGCATCTGTCTGAGTTTTGGTGTAATAGTCATTTAACACTGTGGCATCAGCTTTCTTGTTGATATTACCCTCTGCTGTACTCATACGTGAGTTCAGGTTAAGGATACTATTTGAGTTGGCAGTTACCTTACCATCCACATTAGTTACTTTGGTGTCTAATCCTTGCAAGGCTGTTGCGTTTGCTTCAATAGCTACATCAAGAGCATAAGCAGAATCGAACCAAGCACCTGAAGGAAGCACATCCCCCTCAACCAACGTGGCCCAATGAATTGTTACTTCCATGTTGGTGCTTACACTTGATTCAGGGTAAATGTAGAAATTCACACCGTAATCATTATATTCATTAACAGGGGTATGCCATTCATTAACTACTGCACGGACAATAGCCTTTGATGAGTTTCGTACTGAAGTATAGTGAGGCTCACCTGAATCAGCCTCAGCAAAGTTAATAGGAACACCTGAACCTTGATATGCAATTAAGCGTACCGAGCTTGTACCACCCGACACAGACACGCAAGCAGTAAGCGTAACCTTTTTACCTCGTAATCTAGTCCAAGACTCATATCTACCCACTAAGTAGGCTCGCGCACCTACTGGTTTGTGTATTTCTACGTTACTATTTTTGAGTAAGTTATTGCCTGCAGATTTTAGCTGTGAAAGAGTAGAGCCTAGTTTTACAAGATTACTAGCATTAACATCCCCTGCAGTAACAGCCGTATTTGCTGTCTGCTGCGCTGTAGCAGCATTGTTTAAAGCTGTGCCTGCTTTGGTATCAGTAGTGCTTAAGTCACTCTGTAACTTAGAAATAGAGCTTGCCTGAGAAGTGACTACGCCATTGATACGAGTTACTTCGCTATTGGTTGCTTGGATTGCAGATGCATTACTTATAGTTTCGGAGATCGCTTCTGCGTCTTCAACAACAATGTAGTCAATCTCAACAATACCTGTCTGGCCCAAATAGTTAGCAATGAACATAGGGCTAAAGTACATAGCCTTCTGTGCAACAGTACGGGGACTAGCCAAAGTTCCTGAGCCTGTCGAGATAGTCGCCCCTTTCCCTTTGAAATAGTACTCGCCCTCTACCCACTCCCCAAAAGCAGGCTTGCCATTATTATGTGAGTAGTGATCATTAGAACCAATAACATTAATACCCTGTTCTAGGTTGGACACAGCTACCTGTTTTGTTTTGTCTGCATTGACACAGTGCATACCGATATAAACACCACCATCACCAGATATACGTCTATATCGCCACTTAAGTCTGTACATCTTTAAAGGGTCGATTAAGATAAAGGAACTAAGTGCAGCAGATACTTGGTTATTTCCTGAGTTATTACCTATGCGTAGCACTTGCCCTGTTAGAGAAGAAGATTCCGCCACTAAAGAGAGCTGAGATGTGTTAGCTGTGGTTTTTATATTATCAATGAAGTCTTTTGTACCTGTTATGCGCAAGCTATCATTAACTATGTCTAAGGTTGCCTTAAACTTACTTACCTCACCTGCAGCGATGGTTGTAGCTTTAATATCTGTTTCAGTCTTAGTGTAGTAATTGTTGATTGCACTGGCTTCAAGCTTTGTTGATACAGCACCCTCAACCGTATTAAGGCGTGATGTATGTTGATTTATCGCGTCTGTATTGGCTGTGACTCTTTGATCTGTAGCCGTTAAGTCCGTTCTAATCTGGCTAACGGTATTGGCATTTGCTTTGGTTGTTAAGTCATTCTGAACTAAACTTAATGAGTTTTGTAGTGAGCTAATATCCTCAACGGCTTGATTAATCTTGCCGCCTTGCGCTGTTTGTGTCGTTTTAATGCTATTAATTGCACTGGTATTTCCCGAAATTCCACTTTCGGCATTGGTCATACGTCCAGATAATGAGGAAATATTGGACGTATTGGTTGTAACCTCTCCATCTAAAGACTGCACCTCTGACTTGAGTACGTTAAAAGCTGCTGCGTCTACTGTTGTTTCTGTACCATCACCAGATAAGGATGCAACCAGATTATCTACTCTTTGCGATAGTGCTGTGTTTTCAGATACGGCGGCATCTGCTGTCGTTTGAGCATTGGCCGCGCTAGTGAGTGCTGTACCTGCTTTGGCATCTATCGTGTCAATTTCTGCGCTTAATGAGCTAATTTCACTGGTATGTACGTTTACCTTGTTATCAATTGTGGTTACTTTGCTGTTTAAGGTATTAAACGCTGTCGAGTCCACTTTCTTTGTGAGTGTATCCTCTGTGGTCGTCATGCGCGTTTTTAATGCTGTGACTTCGCTTGCTGTAGCTGAATTGCCAGATATGGCTGTTTCAGCCTTATTTAAAACGGTGGCAACGGCGGTATCATTGGAAAGCTTATAGGCATTTAAGGCTGTGGTAACTGTGGCATCACCATCAATACGATTTTGTATTTCTTGAGTGAGTCCATTATTCAACCCACTTATATCTTGATCTATACCCGCTTTAACCTGCGTCACACGGCTGTCTAGCGTGGCAACTTCTTGAGAAATTTCACCATCTAGCGCAGTAATTCTATTATTTAGGTCTGCGGCCTTTAAATTTAGGTCTGCTGTGACTGCACCAACTTTATTGTCTAGTGTGGCTGCAAGGTTATTTAATGCAGTAACTCTGGCTTGTGCTTCCGCTAAAATCGCATCTGCACGCGCCTGCGCTTCTGCAAGTAAATCCTGTTGAATCTGGCTAATAGAATTAATCTCACCACGTAAAATTTGATTTAGGTGTGATTCATTAATCTGCCCTTCGATTTGCTCCATCACATAGGCAACGTCTATAGCTGTTTCAGCGTAAACAGAAGGCGATAACTCCCCTTCCACCCCAAACTTACTAATCGTCCTTACCCAATAGTAAGCCTTAATATTATTGCCGACATAATCTGTATAAACATCACCAAGAGTTGAACCAATATGCGTTGCTGTGCCGAAGTCGTCCACATCGGAACGATAAATATTATTTTGACCAAAAAACTTGCTTGGCCGTGTTTCCCAAGTGAGCGTATTTGAGCTATACGCACCATTGGCCGTTAGGTTTAAAACGGCTGCAGGTACAGTCAAATTAACTTCTTCTGGTGGCGATAGTGCATTTTGTAGCTCGCCGTTTGTAATCGTGGCGATACCTGCGCGTACAAGGTCGGAACGGCGCACGCCAGAAGATGCAATATCTTTAACTGTGCTGGATACTTCCTTAATCCATGTTTGAAGTGTTGGATCGTCTACTGTTGGCGTTGCTGCTGTAAGTGTTTTGGTTTTGGCTTTTGCCTTTAACTGAGTAATACGCTTGTCGAGCAATTTATTTAATATGTTTCTAGCCATTTTTCGCCAACTCCAACATAGATTCTGCTAAATAAATATCACTCACTTCTGAGGTTCCAGTGACTTCGATTTGCCAGTCAAAACGTGGGGAATGGTTAGGCAACCTAAATGGCCTGCGGTCTAATACTTTGTGTTCTCTTATTAGTTTTCCATCGGCATATATACGAATTGTTATATTTTCATAGGTATTGGCAATGACTTGAGCGCACAGCATACGCGCACCTCTGCCGCCAACATCAAATAATTTACTGCGCCATGTGAAAGAGCGTTTTTCTGGTGAAATATCATTGAAGTAATAGACTTTGTTTGCATCACCCAAGAAAAACAACTGCTCTGTCTGGTGGTGTCGTGTTGCGGCCTTGTACCACATATCAAGCCGAACAATACCGAAGTCTACTTGTAGCGGGTCAAATAGAAATGCGCCTTTCTCTGTGCCATTGTCATAGAAAAATAGGTATTTCCCCCTGTGTTCTACTGCGTGGATACTCTCTGGCTTTAATGCGGCCCAAGTATCTTTATCAAAGAATGAATCACTGACTAGCTTTGCTGTTGAGCCGTAAGCCATAACAATACCGTTAGGACTGGCATAGCATACACACTTGGCCATGCTCACCAGTGATCGCTTAGAGATACACGGCTCATTTAGCGGCAATTCATCTACACTGGTCGATGAAGGGTCAATCCCAGAAATGATATACGGCGTGCCTGTGGTCGCGCATAAGATATAGTTTTCATAATGCCCCATTGCCACAATGTCATACTGCAATGTCACTTCATAATCACGCGACCAAGCATAAGGATGATATGGAACGGTAAAGCACGCTATTTTTCCGATAAAGGCATAATTAACGCCCTTTGGCGTTACCCCTAACCCTGACATACCTTGTCTTGGTATATCCCATGCAATAGTAGGCAATGGGTCTTGCGTATTGATCTCGTTGCTATCCAATGTGTCTGTGAAGGTATCTGCAGCCGCCAATATTTCACCTACGAAATATAAATCAGCATTACCCGATGAATCCGTAAGTGATCTATATATCCGCTTTTTCGTGATCACACGGCCAGAACTGGCGTTAGCATCGGTAATGAGTAAGCCAATCTCAACCGTACTATTGTCATGTGGCGTGTAAACCATGCCGCTTGCTGGACTTGGTGCTGATTCCTCGCCTGTTTCTGTCACGTATGTATAAACATATATACGCGCTTCGTCACTTAAATCTGCTAATTCATCTTCTGTAAAAGTGCTACTTGAGCTATTAATGATTGGTGCAACTGTCGGCGCGGGTACACCTACTCGATACCATGTTGCAGGATTGAAAACCGCACCATTGGTTAGCTTTGGCGTATAAGAATAAAGTAAATGCCCATTGTCACGGCTATCACCCGACCAATACACACGGCGGTATTGGTCATCTGCGATTGGTGAGTAGGCAATATCAACATAGTCTTTAAACTGAAAAAAACCTGATATGTTCGGATAGTCAAAATAGTGAATTGTTTTTGTTTCCGAACCCATATCATTAAGCTGCTGCTTAAAATCAAGGCTATAGAATGGCCGTATCACACCGCTTGTCACATCGGCATCTTTCGCAACTGCAGCCGCCGTATCTTTCAACTTGCGCTCATCAATACGTGGAAACATATTGAGAAAATTACTAATCTTAATTCGCATGAGTGAATACCATTCAAAGCCATAAAAAAACCCGCCAATCTAGGCGGGTTTTTATTCAATTTTAGAAGTTTACTGCGTCCACTTGATCAACATTGACACAAGACATGATCAATTGTCGTGCTGCTCTAGCACGCTCATGTAAAGCATTGATATGAACTGATAGGGCTGTTCCCATTTCGCGCAATTCTTCTGGCGTTAATTCAATAACTTCATTGTTTTGAAGTGTCCATCGTACTGGCTGATTAAGTAAAACAGCCCCCATGATACGCATTTGTGAGGTTAAATCGCTGTCGTAACGGTTGCCGTTATATTCAAACCCCGATTGTTCTGCAGAATTGCGCTGTAACTTAATGCTTTCCCATTTTTGGCGTTTAGTTTCTTCTAAATCGCGGGTATCTTCCCAAGTTTTATTGTCATAGTTGAACTTGAAAAACCATGCTGGTGCTGCACCAATATCCACCCAACTTGTACCATTCCAATAATCTGTATTGCGTGGTGGAATTAAGTGTGTGGTGTCGTGACCTTCTGGAACTTGAGCCAAAATCTCTTGCGCCGTTCCGCGCAACTCACCAACAAAACGCCCATTTTGAGCAATCAAGTAAAGAATCATATTGATTTCCTTTAAATATACTGTGGTCTAACGCGACCTTTGATTTTTGACATATTCAAGCCGTTATCGCGCATTGAAATGGCTTCTTGTAAGCCTTGCTGATACTTGAATAAATGCGCTTCTGCAGCGTTTGGTTGTGACCAATCTCTAAATGGTTGCATTTGCAAGTGAGCGACCGCACCAGAAACGATATAGTCCTGGAAATACTCAACTAATAAATCTGGTATTTCCTCACTTCCTGCGCTTGGCATAAGCGATACAACTGGTTTAAAAGTGTCACGCGCTGGTAGCTTGTTAAAATTCAAGGTGTTTGGGAAAGTTATGTAATGCTCTGGTTTAAGCTCGTATCTACCTGTACGCCCATCAATACCCCAAACATGCACAACGGTTGTTTGTTCTGGTACATCCAGCGCATAGCTCAATTGTTCTGGGATAACGGCGGTTTCTGGTACGTCATGCACCCACACGCGGGTTTCTTTGCAAAAATCTCGCGTTGTTTGTTGTAACGCGCTAATAATTGCGGGTTCAGGGCATGGCGAAACATGAATTGCTACCAACGCCACTAAATCATCATATCTCGCCATGATAATTAAACCCCTGTGGCTCTATTGGTTTCTGTGATAGGTGCTGAAAAACGGTCTACTGCAGGCTTTGCACCAAGTAACGACATGCCTGTGTTGTAATGCTGCATACCTTGACCTTGACCACCTTCGCCAGATAGCAACTTATACAAAATAAATTCTTGTAATGGCTGCATATATACCATATCCACTGGCAAGGGCTGAGATAGGTCTGTGATTTCTGTTGGCTGCGCTGAATATTCAATCTCTAGTTTTATGTTGGCCTGCGCTGGCGGGTACACATAAAACCATTTAGGACTACGTTCATCAAACATATATTCTTTGACCGTATCCTTTGGTGCTTCTGCGTGCCAATTTGGAGCAATAGAGTCTAGGTCGCTGATATTTACTAGGCGTACTGCGCGGCCAATTGCGCCCTCTGCAGTTAAGTTACGCACCACCTTCAACAAACGTAAACCATCGGCGGGTAAGTTTTGGCGTGTACCTGCGACACAAGTAAACTCATGCACTTTGGCTGTAGCATCTGGCCGCACCAAAGTTAAAATTGCTAAGGCTTGATTCAATGCTGACATAAGCAATGTTTCTGACCATGCAATTTTTTCTGAGTCGTTTAACTGTGTTGCCTGTACCCCATCAATAAGGGTCTGACAAGTAATTTGGCTCATGAATTATTCCTTAATTTGCTGCATCACTAGCGTTGCGTTCTTCTTCGATACGCTCTTTTAAGATCAAGCGTGCAATTTCAGCCGCCGTTGTCGTGCCATAGTCAAAATCAAGCTCGTAATGAGTCTGAGCATAGTCGGCTAAGTCCTGCTTTTGAGTAAGCTTGATGCCTAAGATTTCTTTAGTGAAGCGACCCAACCAATCATTGCTCACATCATCAGCATTGACCGATAACAAGTCGGCAAAGTCATTGCGCGGGTCGTATTCGTCACGCTCTGGTTTTGGTGTCGGTACGGCGTAAGCTGGCTCATATTCTTGATCGTGGAAATATGCGCGATATGCTTCTGGGATTTCTAAGAAACGGTCATAGTGTTCATCGTTAGGAACATTACAAACGTGTGGTGAGTCTGGGTCTGTCGGGTCAATCGGCTTAAAGTGATATTTTACTTTTCGTTTATTGTGAAAACCAAAATCAACCACTGTGCCATCTTTGCGGTGAAGGATACACTCGATAATATCATCGGCTTTTAAATCAATATCTGTGTTCTGTGGTGCTGCATTTTTCATTGTCATGGCGTGCTTTCCTAGTTGTGATAGATAAATAAAAAAGAGGGGAGTTATCCCCTCTTTTCTTTTGTCCGATTAGTACGTGACTTGGCGATAACGATAAGTAAACGTCACGCCTACTTCTTGCCCCGCCGTAACGTCACCACCTGCAGCAACTTCTGCCACCAGATATAAGCCCTTGTCTGTGCCTTTGAATCTGATTGCATCTTTCGTCACAGTACCAGCTACACCGCCTGCAGCAGCAAGGCTAATTGCAGATGCCAGTGTTGTTTTTGCATCGGATTCAGCTAAACCTTCCGCTTGCACCACATTCACACTCAAACCTGCAATACCATCACTGTCTGCTGTGATTTCATCAATCGTATAACCTGCAGGTAATACGCCTAATACAAGCTGGTCTTTAGCCGCTAAGGTTGCACCGACCGCAAAAACGATAGCGCAACGATGACGCATTAACATACCGCCGTGTGAGTTTGTCGGTAGGCTGCTCATGCCTTCGTGCGATTCTGAAAAATATTGAGCCATGTTTGACTACTCCAAAAAATGAATAAGAAAAACCCGCCATTTACGGCGGGTTGTGTTCGTTATGCTGGTTTTTTCGCTGCAGTATCTACGGCGTATGAGTTCACATCCTGACCATTGAAGCGTGGACGTTTTGCGTTGAACATCATGCGGCCAGAAATAGCTTGCTTGTTGTCGTCCACATCGGTTTTTTTCTCTGTCCAGTCTGCACGAAGGTTAGCAGATGAAGCATTACCGAAGGCCAATACAAGTGCTTGGCGGCCCATGAATGACGCACGCGCTGATTGCACGTTACCTGATACGCCGTATGTATCATCCAATACAACGTGCTTGTGCTTTTTGAAGTGTACGCCGCGATAATTACCTAAATTCTGCTTAAAGATAGGCGATTTCATACCTTCCGCACCTGCAGCCGCTTTTTGAATGTCTAACCATTCAGATGTACCAGTGTTTGTGCGAAGGTCATGCTCTTGGTAAGGGTGCAATAGCATGATATAGGCATCTTCGCCGTTTTTATCCAGTGGCGTTAAGCGTACCTTTTTATCTGCGTCACCGCCCTCTGTGGTCGCCTTAACGATAAGTTTGTCAATCAAACTTAAAGTCATGGTGTCCTGATCGGTTAAAGACTGTTTAGAGGTTGCTGCACCACCATATACGATATGATCTGCGTCATAATCTTCAAACTCATGCGTATCTTTCACCGCATAGTTTACGTTTTTCGCCAATACGAAAGGGTTAATACCGCGTTTACCTGCCAAGTTGGTGAAGCAAGTTTGGTCTAAGAATTGCGAAAACCATTCTGTAAGCTTTAAACGCGCTACTGCACGTTGATCGTTTACAGTACGCTTATTGGTCATGCGGCCACCAACGTCTACACCTTTACGCACCTGATTGATACTGATTTCATCGGTATAAGAATCAAGTGATTCTAAGTTGCCTTCTAGGTTGTCATCACCAAAGGTTCCGCGACCTGTAAGCTGCATGTAAATGTCAAACGATACCGTATCGCCTTCTGACTTGGTTAAGTCATTCATCACCACAATAGGCGCGTTTGCCATTTCTGCACCCTTATCAGTGCGGTGTGCATTTTCGATAAGGTTTTTAGCTACCCACGATTTTGCAATCGTAGAGTTAAACATCGCCCCGCCAAAATGCTTTTTAGCCAATGGTGAGCCGAAAGGGATATTAGTTGAAGCCATAATAGCTACTCCTAGATGATTTAAAGATTAAAAAACTATTTAGCCAAAGAAAAAAGCATCTTGCTGTTCTTCACTTAGCTTTGAAATTGCTTGCTCGTACTCAACACCAGACAATTTGCGGATATACGCGAAAGGGTCGTCTGCTGGTACTTCTTTGACGTTCATTTGTGATAAAGATGCAGGCACATTGCTGTTTTCATGTCGTGGTTTTGCTGGCTTATTCTGTTTTGATGCTTTAGGCGTGTAAGGCTTATCGCGCAATTCTGGAACAAAGAAAGACAACTGGTTGCGTACAGACTGCAAGATCTGCTTATTGTCTAAGCCTTCAAATACACCAGACTTGCCCATTGAAGCTAGCAACTTGTCAAACTGTTCAGCAACATGCGGATTTGAGCCGATAACTTCATTTGCTGGGTCGTCTAAAAACTCAATTAGTTCATTGCGCCACGCATTACGGCGTGCATCTTGATATTCAGATATTTTGTTATTGGCTTCGCTACTGACTTGCTCTAGCTCGCCTTCTGCTTTTTCGTACAGTCTTTCGTTACGGCGTAATTCACGCTCAAGTTCAAGCTTTTGTACGTCATATTTACCCTGTGATATTTCGCCTTCATCGTATTGATCGGCAAGTTCGCGTAATTTATTCAGCGTATCATCAACATTGCCCTGCGCTTCTTGTAGTCGCTGCTCGGCTTCATCTAATTGCGCTTGAAAGTCTGGTAAAGGCTCTGGCTCTGGCTCTGGCTTATATTCATCATGCTTGGCTGGCCCGCCTTCTTCACCTGCTTCTTGTTTCGCCGTATCTTCTGGATTTAATAATTCATCCAGAAATTCATCGCCTACTTCTAAATCCTGATTGCCTTGTTCTTGCTCTTTTTTAATATCTTCAAGTGATACCTGTTCTTCGTCTGCTTCGGTTTTTAACTCGTCTGAATTTTCATTGAGTGCATCAAGCTTGGCTAACTCGGCTTTTTCTTCGTCCGTGTATTCAAACTCATTTAAAGTATTTTCGTCATTGATTTCTGACATTTGGGTAACTCCGCTTCGGTATAGGCATAAAAAAAGCCTTCGTAAGAAGGCTGGCTACATTTCTTATTTAAAAGGGTTGCTGCTCTTGTGCTTGCTGCATATCAGGCATGACCGCCTGTTCTTGCTGCTGCATCATTGCGGCTTGTTCTTGTGCTTGTTGCTGCTCCATTTGCTGCTGTTGCTGCATCATGGCTTGCTGCTCAAGCTGCTGCTGGTCTGGTTGCGCCGTTGGCTCTGGCTCTGCCAAGTTAAGCAATGAGTCTAGGTTCTCAATTAATTGATCGACCACTGGTAACGCGCCGTGACTTTGTACCGCAATGTTGCCTGCTTCCATGCCAGACTTGAGCGTGTTCAATTTCTCAAATACGTGTCTGACTTTCAGTAATTCAGCATCCATCACAGCCTTAGCCGCTTTAGCTTCTGTTTCTGCAATCTTCGCCGCACGCTCTTTCATTTCAAGCTCAATGGCCTGCTGTTGTTGCTGCGCTTGCTGTGCCTGCTGCTCTTGTTCCTGTTTTTCACGCTGCATCCGTTCTTCTTCCGTTTCATTTAACGGCGGCATACCAGATGCCTTGCGTAAACCATCAATTAAACGGTCTTTATCTGGTAAATCCTGCAGTTCAATTGCGCTGGTCATCATGGCAACGGCTAAAGTCGGATTGCCTGTGTGCTGTGCTATCGTTGCTGCCGATGCTAATAGCTGCTCTGACAAGGCTTGTCGCATGGTTGTTCTGTAGTCGCGCTCTGATACCACAAAATCTGATTGTGTTTTTGTAATATCTGTTTCAGGTTCGGCTTCATCATTGATTTTGGCAAACTCGATTTTGTCTTTTAGGTTGTCTGCAGTAATCCTGAATTGAAATGGCTTGTCATAAAACTGTTCCATCAAGCTAAGAATAAGCTCACCTTCTAATTTTCGCGCCAAGCTGTGCATATCGGATAACACGGTAGATATAATTGTGCCTTGTTCCTGCCTTGCTTGAATCGCAATGCCAGAAGTGGCGTTGGTATCCATGCCCCTGTTTTCACCAGTTACGCCTGAAATTTGGCGTATGTACGCGCTATTCTGCTCACCTACGTTTAGTTGCGTATTGGCTCTGTCCTGCCCTTCTTGAATCTCAAACTTTTTATTTTGATTGATTTCAACAATGGCATCCCAGCGTGCAACTTCGTTTGCTAATTCCTCTTTATCATCTACCGCGCCCTTTTCCATAACTACGCGCACCGATGAAAGCATGTGCAATGCTTTGTTACGGCGTATGTTTAAATCGCTCTGTGGGTCACGTACAGAACGGATAACGCCGTATGGTGTGCCTTCACGGTCTTTTAAGTACGCATAACGGCGCACAAACGGAAAACGGTTGTGCTTATATGGGGATTTTTGTCGGTAAAGTACCGTGTCATCCGTGTACATAGCGCAGTACATTTGCTGGCGAGTAACTTCTGCAGTTCTAAAGCCGTAATGCTGAATTAAAACTTGATGATCTGGGTTCTTTGGGTCGTACACTTCGTTGTTATATGAGCCTTCACCACGTAACAATTGTACGCGCTCACTTTGCTTGTACCACATTTCATAAACCTTAACCCCATCCCTGTCGCCTGAGCCGTTCATGTCAAAGCTTAATGAGCCAGTGCGAAGGTGTCGTTCATTGCTAGAAGGGTCAAGGCTGGTTAGCGATTCATCCAGTAAGTCTTGCTCTAAAACGTCCATATCATCACTGATATTAATTAATTCCGCTTCTTTTTCAGGGAAATAACTAATCAGCGTTTGTAAGTCTAGGATTTTCACACGCCAGATATACTGCATATCAGTCATATCACGGCGGCGGCTCTTAGAGTCGGCCAACATATAACGCCAATGCTCATGTTGGAACATAATTTGAAAATCACCATCCTGATTAGGTAGGTATTCAATCGCTGTCCAGCCTTCGCCGCATTTGGTCATATCGCTAAATGCTTCTGACCTGTGCCAATTTGCATTGTTAATATCATCAATGTACTTGGCCAGTTTTGATTTTCTAATACTAGGCTCTGAGTCATCTTCTGTACGCGGCAAAATGGCCCAATCCGTTCTAACGCGCCGTTCACCGCCAAGCAACCAATCTACGGTAGGCTTGATTTCATTGAACACTCGCGCTTTTTGGTTACGCGCTTCATATTCCTGTAGTTCTTCATCACTAAATTGATCACCATCATAAAATGCTGCATCAATAGCGCGTTCTGTACGTGATTCTGCCTGTAAGTCTAACTCACGCTGATATAGACCATGCGCCCATGCCAAAAATTGACCATCATCACTCTTTAAAAAGTCTTGATCTAAATTGGCCTTTAAGCCTGTTTCATTTACTGCCATTACCGAGCATCCAAAATAACTTCATCGTTTACAGTGATCAAAGCCTGTGATTGCTCAATCAATTTTTGCTGCTGTTTCCATAGCTTCATTTGATCTTCTGGTGGGTGCATCACTAGCTCGTCTGTATAATCCAGCAATAAATCAGCCATTTTATGCAAATTGTCTTTATCAACTGAGCCGAACAATCGCTGTACTGCATCAAACGCCATTTGTAATAGCTCTTGTGTGTCTAATACGGCGTGCATGTTTTGTCTGAGAATTAAATGACTACGGCCAACACCAAACGATCTACGCGCCAAAATCAAAGCTGCATCATCAACTGGCTCTTGGCCATTTTCGCGGATAGTCACATTAGCAATCATGGCGCGTACACCAAACTTATCTCTTACGTGTAATTCTTTTAAAACGCCGTACTGCACATGAATCACAGTTTGCTTCTCCTACGCTCTTGTCTGGTTTTTAAAATTGGCTCTGTAACGGCGTAACGCAACATCATTAGCGCATAGCGTGATGCATCCATATAGTCATCCTTGCGCTTAACGATCTTGCCGTTCTCGCGGTGGTACATGCGCCGTTCTTCAATCCATTTGACACAATGCTTAAATACTTTGAGTTTTCCTTGCTGCATACGTGTAAGCATCATCATCAAGCCCGCTTCTACACTGTTTGAACCATCTTCAAACGTGGCTCGTTCTGCAGTCATATTTACGCCTTGCTTCACGTACTGTTCGCGCATTTGCTCGCCGCCACCCTTATCGTGCTGCAATCCATCATGCGGGAAGGCTACTGGCGCGAAATGACACAATGCTTTGATGTGTGGTGCATGTTCAATTGGCGTTTTCTTAGATGCGCCGTATTCATCCACCAGATAAACAATATCGTTATCCCTATCCCAAGCAAGGTTGATTGCTGCTGTCGGGTGATCCCAGCCAAAGTCCATGCCTGTGAGTCTTGCCCAATGCTTAGGAATAGCAAACGGCTCAATGACAATATCAGACTCTTTAATTGGGAAAATTAAGCCTGAACCTGCATACGGAATACCTTTTGAACGTGCTTCATGCTCATGTTCAGGGAAAATTGCCAATAAATCGGCTTTGTCTTTCTCTGTTAAGTGCGGTGCATCATCCCACCCCGCTTGAATTAACAGATTGATTCCTTCATCAGACTTCTTGATGAAGTCGTCCACCATTTCCGTTGTACCTTCCAACGGCGTGAACGTCACCATGACAATGCCTTGTGTGGTCGCTGTTCGCGTTACACACTCGGTATAAATCCACTGTTCTGGTTCTTCATCTAGCCATATCCAGTGTCGTTCCGTTCCTTCAAACGCGCCACGCCCTTGTTGATATGACTTTAAGCCGATACTCGACCATTCCCCAGATACGTGTTTGACACGTACAAAGTCAATTAAATCTGCTACGCCTTGTTTCCAGCGTATCGACTTTCGATCTACTAAATGCTTTGGGATAACGCCTGTGCAATCTACGGTTTTTTTTCCGTTGATATACACCACATTACCGAAAAGCTCCTTCTGGATAATGTCGCGTGTGGTTTCGTTGGTTTTACCAGCTACCCAACCATCCGTTTTAGTATTAAATCGCTTACATCCGTTTTCTTCTGTCCACCAATCTGGATATAAGCCTGTTGCGTGCAAGCTGCCTTCATACGCGCCTGTAACGGTTTTACCTACACGGTTCCCCGCCATGAACAAACGCGCTCTATACGCCGTACCACCCTGAAAGAATTGCATGTGCTTCTCGTATTCATGCCGTGATAGCTCGCCTTCTTCTGGGAATAGCTTGTATAGCTTGTATGTGAGCCTTAACTCGTACTCTTTAATCAATTTTAAAAGCCGTGTTTTGGCTTTTTTATCCAGTTTGGATAAGACTTTAAACTGAGAGTCCGCCGATAAGCTTCTGAAGTTCTGCATCCAGCTCAATGTCTGTGAGCTGTTCAACATCATCAACTTGCTTCTCTCCTTTGCGTATCATCTCAATCTCAACCTTTATCTTGCTGGATTGCAGTAATTGACGTTCTAAATTGGCTATAAGTGTTGTTAGCCGTATAAATTCGCCTGTTAGGTCACGGCGTTGGAACGTCCTTTTACGCTCAAATACTTCAGATTCCCCACTTTGATCTGGGTCATCCATAAAAATATAATCTTCATCCCCATCTGGGTCGTATTCTTCGCCAGCCTGTTTCGCACTTTTTACCAGTGCTTTAAGAAAATCCCTCTTTTCCTTATTTTTTTTATGATCTCCCTCATCTTGAACAATGGTTTTTTCCTCTACCTTGTCCAAAATTGGGTTGTCGCCGTATTTCCGCATAATCTTTAGCAGGTTAAGTAGTTGTAACCTCGCTATTGCAAGCTCATTTTCAATTGAGCCTTGCATTTGCTTTGCTTCGTCTATCTCACTATCTGTAAATAGCTTGGAGTAAATGCCATGCTTCAGTGCATTCTTATTGCCTTTTGGCGCACCCTTTGATGCGCCGCCATGCAATCTACAACGGCCTGTACCAATATGATCAGTACCATGCCCCGCCTGTAGCTGACATTTACCCCCCGCTCTTGTTTTCGCACCACATTTTTTCATCTGCTGTGCTACTCACAAAATAAAAAAGACCGCAACGGACAGTTAGAGAGCAAACGCTCACGGTCAAACTGGTTATGCTTCATTCGTACTAACCTTGCCATTGCTATTCAGCAACGGAAGGTTATAGCGCGAAGCATTTGGAAGCTTTTGCGTCCCGCACCAGCGATAGGCCAGTACGCGACTTGTGGCAAACGGCATAATATTTACGGCGTTGGACTGATTACCGCCCAAAACCATGATATTTCCGCGACTATCTTTACCAACGACTAAACCAACATGGCCGCCACCATTACGGCTGAATACAACAATTGCGCCGTATGCTGGCCTGTTGAGTGATGTACCCATACTCGCCCACTCTTTAGCGCGATAAAACGCCTTTGGAATGTGCTTGTCTAAGCCTGCTCTCGCCATGCAATACGCCGTAAACGCGCCGCACCATGCTGTTTCATCGTCATTAATCCACTGTTTTTGCTTTGTGGCCTGAAAACCAAGCTGCCACATCGCCAGAATCAATGGATTGTGCTTTGAGCCTTTAATTTCATACGTGCCGATCTTTGCGCGGCCATTGGCAACCCACTCAAGTTCGGTTTGTGTAGTCATTAGTCGCCCCTAAATATTTGTATCGGTTCTGGTAGAGTCCGTATGTAAAGCAAAACAGCGCAATTACTACGGCGACCCATGAAAACCAGATGTGAAAAATGCCCATCAGCGAAGCTGTGAGCATGGAAATAAAACCGTTCTGCGTTGCAAGGCACCGCTTAATTGGCAAGATGGTTATAAGACCGAAGATCAAGCCAATAAATATCCAACTTAATTGAAGTTTATCCATTGCCATTCCCCTTGCTTTGACCTATCCACTTGCCAATGAAGCTTTTAAGGGTTTGCATCGCGATAGGCATTAACTCAAATACCAAAGCTTTTAGACTCGGTATCGCTACTGGTGACACAAAAGACACACCACCAACCCATAACGCATGAACAAGACTTAAATCTTTCTCGTAAAAAACAAGATAGGTAAGTGCTGACACGCTACCAAAGAATGAATAAATCAACTTTGGCATTGGCTTGGTCGGTTTAACGCCCTCTGGGTCGGGTGTTACGATTGAAGCTAAAGCACCTGCAAACATCATTACGCCGCAAAGTGCCAAAATTAGCTCATGTGGATATTGGCTGACCGCCGTTTGCACTACTCCAGCATTTGCTTTTCGCGTGAGCGAAACAACTGGAATACTCACAATAACCGCCAGCCGTGTGATAAAGCCGAACATTATCGTCCCCGATTAATAAAAAACTGTTGTATTCGGCTAAGGTTGTGTTATTGCGTATCTTCTGAGCCAGTGACTTGTTCTTTGCCTACAATTTCAAGTAAGCCAACTTCACCCTTTGCTTCTGCAATACGATCTAAAAGAATCTGGTTATACATGCGCATGTGGAATTGCTGGCGGCTCATTAATGCCCATTGCGTTTCGCTGATCATTTCAGGTTTTTTCTGTACGTTTAACGCCGTATCTAAAGCATTTAGCTTTTCCTGCAGTTCTGCCTGTTCATGCTCTAAACGCTCTAACCAAGTGTTGTACGGCGTATAAGACTTGTTAAATACATCTTCTGGCGACCATGAGATATAACCCTCATGTCTTGGGTCATTTGCTCTGCCACCATCGGCATACTCAACCAGATAACCCATTTCATCCTTTAAATGCTGCTCATCTTCTGGTAATTGCCAGCCGCGATAGTCGTTATACATAGCGCGGGTCATAGCAATTGCAGTCACTAATTTTTTGCCTAAATACTTGTTCATTTGATTTTTCTCAATACGTTATTAAAAAAGAAATAAAACACGGTCATATAGAAAATAGTGATTGCTACAAACAAATAAGCTTTAGCCTGCTGTATGTACTCAATTGCCTGATATGCGCCGTGATATGTGGCTAATACGATTAAGCCTTGAATAATCACTATCCAAAGCAACAAAAATAAAAAGGTGATCACGCCCGAAATGATTAAGGCTTGCTGTGTTCGCTTAGTCATTCGGCAATACCAACCAATCTTCTGCAAATAAATCCCCTGCGCTGGGTATCCAGCCCATGATGATTTGGTTTTGTGCATTTTTAAGCGTGATACACGGCGCAACTATGGCTGTACCGCCGTTTTTACGTGCAAAACCTGCGTTATGTGGCGACCAAAAGTTGTCTGCGGCCACTTCTTTTGATTCTGGGCATGAAATAGAAAGCCATTGGTCTGCTCCGTTCCAGCCTTTACGAGTAATACGCGCACCAGTTTTCAACAATGTTAGTGCTGTGCTGAACGTGAGTAACTGCTCCAACGGCTTAATCCAGCCCTTTCGAGCCGCATAATCAAAAACAACGTCTACGGCGCGTTTAACAGCAATATGCGGGTTTGCATCTGTTCCAGTCGCTACTGCGTTGTCATTAAGAACACAATGAGCAATATAGCATTGTGATTCATCGCAATATTCGCTCTTAATTTCTTTAATGAAAGGCTTAACTCGGTCAATAATAAATTGTTCAATCATTTTGATTTCCAATAAAAAAAGCCCGATCTGCTGAGTCGGGCTTTATTTTGTTGAATGTCTTTTTTGCGCTGAGAAAATCCAACAAGGTCGCTGTTCACTTCAATTAGGGTTCAAAATGTCCAACTTAGGCAAAAATATACATAAACGCGGTTTATATATCAATACATTTCACTTATATTTATCATTATTCATTTATAAAGTGTTGCTATTTTTTTATTTGAATATTCGATCAAATAAGAATACCATCTATGTTCCTGTAACAGTCTTGCAGCAAAGGCTAACCATTTTCGCACAAAAACCCCATATTCATTTATTTGCTTATGGGGTTTTTCTTTGGCCATTGTTGTATTTATCTAATTATTTGAAAAAAGCTTAATCTGATTCTCAATTTTGTTTAGCCTTTGCACAATAGACTCAAGCTCACTGGTATCTGTGAACTGCACCTCTGCACCAGATTCAAATTTATGTGTGTTATTTATAAAAAGCTTGAACTGTTTATATTTCTGTTTATATAACTTGAGTAAGTCAATGTACTTATCTCTTAGCTTGTGCTGTTCTGCGTTAAGCAATCTGCAGTAACTATCATCCCCCATCACAAATAGAATCGGTATGCCCATGAATATGCGGCTGTCTTGTTCCTGTGCGCCGTAGCTCACCATTTCCTGCACGATCTTCAAGTGATATTGCGGTGACATTTCAATAGCCGACACATCAAAGCGACTCGCTCTAATCTCACTAATTAGTTTTTCAATCATTCTTATGCCCATTCCTAATACTTTTTGCATGTTAGACCTGCACAAAAAATCTTGCTTGACATTTTGCTTCATGGGGTTGTTTCAAAAAACGCTAAAAACAACCCTGATTTTTTGTGAAAATTCAATAAACGCATGATTTTAAATGATAATTTACGGCGTTATGTTTTGGCATAAAAAAGGCGCATTTCGCGCCTTTATTTTGGTACATTTTGCCAATCGTTATAGCTTGCTCATCACTTTAAGAAAGCTCTCAACATCATAAAATGACACATCAATTGACTTTAGTAGCTCTCTAAAGTTATCGTCATCTAACTGATTAGATGCCCACACCAAAGTTAATGCGTTGTTGTTTCCATAATCCCGCAATCTTTCAATTTTTTCATTTATGTAATATGTGTTGTTAGGCATCTTGGCTTCAAGTATTTCAATAATCTTTGTTGCCACATAGTTTAGGTTCTCTTTATCAGTCATTTTATTTTACCTCTGGTACGGCGATTGCTTCTTTTCAGTTTCAGCGTTAAAAGAAATTGGCTTTAATACTCGTTTGTTTTCGTATTTGGCCTGTGTAGGAGAGTAATAAAGTTTCATCCTAAATTGCTATTTTGAAGTCCTTTCACATACTCAAGCAAAGTTAGCCAATCCACATGTGACATAGTTACATGATTATGATTACTCACATCATATAAATATCTGCTAAATGTATTTCTACCTTTTCCAATAATTTCTCTCGCTTCTTTTTGAGAGAGATTACTTTGACCAAGTAATCTTCTCAAATTTTCAGGCGTATAACCGAACTCAAAATCTTTTAAGATCATTGGATATAATTCAAAACTTCATCAAATGTGGAAAAATCAGCAGTAGGATCAAATTTTCCATTGGCAATATTGCCGACAGTATAGAGTGTTGGATTGTATTCAGAAATAAGAACAACAAAACCACTATCATTAATTCTATCTGCTATTTCTTGAGCTTCAAAATAGTCTGAATAATCCATAACTGGATGATTCTCACTGTTTAGCTCTAATGCAAGAGTGTGGCATGAGCTTGAACCATCCGAATTTCTTAGTGCTATCATTGTCATTGTGTAACCTCAATAAGTTAATTTATAATTTATTATGCACCCTTAAACGGTGCATTGCAATAAGGTAATTATTTTTATTTAAGCCCTGTATTTAAATGAGATGATACTTTATTACTTAGGATGAAACTTTATTACTCTCTTACAGCCTGTGCTTTTTTTACGATACTTGATCAAGCATTATTTTTATATTTTAGCCAACAAAAAGCCAGCATAATGCTGGCTTTGGTGTGCTGATCTAATCAGAATAGGCTTATATTGAGTGTGTTTGCTAGAAGTGCTAAGGCTGCACCAAAAAACAAGCCTGCAAAAATTGACCACGCTAAACTTTTATCCATTTTTATATACCTGTACCCGAAAAGCACACTATAGCATTACGGCGTTATTTGAGCGCGTTGCAATATTGCTATGTTACGTTTACTGGTTTCTCTAATTGCATGTATGCGCTCTAAAACATCTGCAGGTATCGGGTTATCAGTCATCATTGTGTAGTTGTCGCATATATCCGCTAACGATTCTGCTAAGTCATTCATGTACTGTGCATTGCTATACGCAACTTTGATTTGTTCACTCACTTATATCTACTCCTGCAATTTGTATAACTTCCATCGTGTGGCCTAAATTTCTATAAAAATTCAAAATTCGCTCTATACAAAACTCATTCGCGCTTTCCCAGCGTAAAGGCCTGCCGTTTTCGTGATTTGTGTATGTGTAAACGCAATGCTTACTCGCCTTATCGCCCTTCTTGTAATAGTTTCTAAGCTTGCCATTTTGGATGATTGCAACGTCTGCACCTATCTTCTGGCCATACTTCAAAACCTTGTCTAAATCATAGGTCGTCATCAAACAATACCGCCGATTCTAGCCTTTTGTACGCTATTGCCTGCTTTCTGACTTTGTTTAGCTTTTCCGATAGCTCTGCTGCGATTTCATGCAATATGGATTCTATAAATTGATCATAGTAACCGCATGATTTTCTGTACCAGTCGCGTGTTAAATCACGGCGATTGGGAAAGCCGTATTGCACCTTCTCCGACCAGTTGTATTCTCGCGTACCCTTGCCGTTACAATGCTCACACTTCTTAGCTGCTTTAAATCCTAAGCCATTGCACACCTTGCACTTTCCGCGCGGGTTAAAATGAGCAAATAGAGCGGCCTTAGTCACACCATAGGCAAAATCCATCAATTTAACTTTGCGCGATTTAAACCCTCTTTTACGCATTTCCTGCATGACAAGCTGCTGTATATATTTGTGTAGCAACTCCATGTTGTATGCTCTGCGCTGCTCAATCATGGCGTATATGTACCAGCTATGATGCTCATCTAATAAAGCCAACACGCCACATAGGTCTGTCACATCAAGTAGCGGGAGATTCCCGCTAATCTTGAGTGATGCCGTTTTTGCATTTAAACGCGCAAATTGTTCAAGCATTACGCCTTCCTTTCTGCTTTTACGATAACGTCTGGCGTTTCGCCAAAGTCGCTACTCATGTCCATTGATACAAGGTTATTCATTGCCACACTTACAGCGTTATCAATCATGCTTTTGATTGAGTCATTTGTTGCTGTACCCGCTAATGCTTTTTTAACGGCGTTACGCTTGATCTGGTGGGCCGTGATAAAACGCTTAATATTCTGTATTGCTGCGCCATTGCTGACTTGTTCCGTTGTAAATGCAAGTCTGAAATAACCCAAAATTTGCGCTGTGTTGTATTTCATTAAATCTTTCGAGTAACCATCGTGTGTGGTGTGTCGGCTCTTTGCGCGTGTGCCGCCTTCTACTTCTACCAGTAAATTGTATTCAGGCAAGAAAAAATCTGCTCTGTGCTGGCTGTCTGGATTAAACTTAAATTCACGCTGGTATTTGATCTTATGCGCCTGCAGGTGCCGCGCCAGTGTTTCCTCACCAATGCTGCCCATTTGCGATAAAACTGCTTTTGTTTTTTGATTTGATTTTTGAACAAGCTTCTTTGCTTGTGCTGGTGTCATACGTGCCATATTAATTCTGTTCCTCTTTTGTGTGTGGTGGATTGCTGCGTAACTTTAGAGAGGGGTTGCCGCCCCTTGCTTTTCTACCAATACTCGCTAGGTACGCATTACTGAATTGTGTTATCTGCTTCTTACGTTCCTCTTTTGAGCCGCCTTCTGTGTCTTTGGCTCTTGCCCTTAAATCTACTTCACATACAAGACAACAACCTTGATAGCGCGTTGTTACGCCATTTCGCCTGTGCATATAGCCTTGATGCACCATGTCACCATGCCTTTGACAAAATAAAATGGCGTATTTCTTACCTTGACTGATTGCATACTTGTACGTGTCACGCTTACTGTGCTTGTTTTCATCGGGATGCAGGATTAAATCAAACAGTGCATAGTCTGAATAATCTATTCCGCGAATACGCTCAATTTTTGGCGGTTCTGGCTCTGGTTCCACAATTTCATAATTGCCTACAATGCCAGTGCCATGATTCAAAAAATCACAATTAAAGTTTTCCTCTATTTTTTGTGCTAGTGCTGTCTTAACGCCCTGCAGCAAATTGAGATAGGTAAACTTTAGCGCGTATAGCGTAATTTCCTCTTTGTGCTTGTCACGGTACAAAGCTGCCAATTCTTTAAAACGGTGGTATGGAATAACCATGTTTAGAATCTCCGCATCTGGCCAAGTAGCTTGTACTGCTTAAATTCTTTTTCCTGCAGCCATGAATAAAACGGCGTTGTGCAACTTAGCTTTGCTTTGGCTTCAAACACTTCATAATCATCTGAATACTGACCATCCAGATTAATGTTCCATTCTTTTGTGACACCTTCCCATAAAGTTTTGAACACACCATCACGCTTGAAATAATGCTTCCCCTTGTCTTTCCCCTGCATAAAGACTTCATAATTAATTGGGTCGCCAGCAAAGTCTTTAATATATGGTTCAAGTGTCACAATGTCGTCTGGATTATCAATGTGCCTAGCGCGGCTATGTATCTCAATTCTAAATTCTTGCGTTGGGTCAATTAGCTGCTTACGCAATGCGTAAATTAAATCGCCCTTATAAATCATGTCTAAGAGTTCAAGCGGCAAAGGGTCATCGCCAGATAGCGATATATTGTTCATTAAGCAATAAAGGTCTATTGTTGTATTTACATCGAAAATATCCCACTTCATTTCCAGATAGTGCTTATCGAGCCGCTTGTACTCTTTGAAATGGTCATATAAACCATCGACACCTTTGCTTGAAACGATTTGCTTAATGCTGTTTAGATTTAACTGGTCTTTCTTTGGCTTATATGGCTTCTTGCGGTTTTTTGGCTTGATCTTGTTAGCTTTACTCACAGTAAAAACCTCTCACAGTCTGCTAATTTCATGTTTTTGGCTAACCATGCGGCTTGTACGCGCTGCATAGGTGTCAGCCACTCTTGATGTGTGTCTATTGATTGCTGGGTTAAATGATTGATACCCAAAACATGTTTGGTGTGCTTGATATATACGGCGTGAATATTTGATTGGCTTATGCGATCTGCGCAATTTAGACACGGCGCATAGGTCACAACGGCCTGCGCTTCATCTTCTGGTCTAAACGTATTGCGCTCTAATACGGCGATTTCAGCATGTTTTACATGTTGATCATGAATACCCGTTACACACTTACACGGCATATCCTCACTATGCTGATTCACACCAGCAGCTAAAATGCGGTGCTGATTAAACACAACAAAAGCCACTTTTCTTTTTTGGCAATTGCTTTTTCGTGCGATCTGCTCTGCAACGTACATAGCGATATGCTTAGTTGTAATCATATAAAGCCCATTCCCTGCTTTTAAAATGCGTCCATAGCTTTTCTATTTCCTTGTCTGTGGCTCTTGATGGAGTTCTTTGCAGCACTTTAAGGCGTGCTAGTGATATACCTGTGCGCTCTGAGTGGAATTTATGATGTGCTGAATAAAATAGTGACCTTTTAATTAGTCTTTCCGCTTTTACCCGCTCATCAATTGATGGGATTTGTGTTATTTCCCCGCCGTTTTCCAGATATTCCTGCATATCCTTCTCAAGCTGGGTTCGGTCTTTAGGTGGTCTTGCTGCGTAAATCATTTGTTTCACTTTTCACACAAAAATAAAGGCGTAAAGTTACGCCGTTAGTTTAGAATATAACTGCATTTATATTTTTTCAATAGATATATTTATATTTGTTAATACATAACCAACAACTATAAGATTAAAGGGCGAAAATGGGAGTCCATAAAAATGGTTGATAGAACTGTTAGAGATGCTGAAGCACGAAAGCTTAAAGAACTATACGAAGCTAAAAAAAGCCAAGAAGAATTAGAGGGAAATAGCTTTAATCAACAAACAATTGCTACCGAAGGTGGCTGGACACAACCGAATGTATCAGCGTATCTGCGGGGTGTTGTTGAGATTAAAGAAGAAGCCGCCCTAGTTTTTGCGAAATGTCTTGAAGTACCTATTTCTGCCTTCAGCCCACGTATAGCAAATAGAATGTTACAGCGTGAGTTAATAGCTAAGAATCCTGCTACGATTAAGGCTAAAGTTACTCTTGTACCAAAGCTCAACGCTGCCACTCTGGATGCTGTTAGAGATAAACTTAAAGATACGAGCCTGATCATGCCAATATCGGAAGCAACAACCCCAATCAATAAACCATTATCAAACAATGCGTTTTCATTTGATCTAAGTGATAACTCCATGTCACCAAAGTATCAAGCTGGTACAAGCTTTGTGTTTGACCCAATGATTAAGCCATTACCAACCAATATAGTAATTGCTGCACACAAAAGCAGAACAGGTGAATACATCATAAGAGAATATTGCGTGAATGATGTTCTGGAAGATGGGCAAGATGTTTACGAGTTAAAGCCATTAAATACGGCGTTTCCGACCTTGCGTGATAACTACGAGGTGTTAGCTGTTGCTGTTGCTGTGGTAGATATGCTTATTTAGAGATTTGTACCATTCACCTCATTTTATAAACCCTATTTATCAAAATAGGGTTTTTTATTATCTGAAATAAATAAATATTCACTATTTGAAAATATTTTTAATAAAAATTCTTTAATTTTCAATTTTCTATATAAACGTATTGGTGCTTATTGGAATTAATTATAAATAAATATAAATAAAAGCTTGAAAGATATAAATGTATTTATGTATAGTGGGTGTGGAAATAAAAAAACCGAAGTCGGTTAAGACTTCGGCTTATTGAGCAATAAACGGCAATTTATATGCTCTGGCGTTCTATCCACACACAATAGGATTTCACAAATGAATCTTACCATACTCTTTCGCAATATTATTGCGTTCCTTCTTTCAGCCATCGTTTCCCTTCTTGTTGTTCAAAAGGTCTTGGATATTTACGACTACGAAGAACAGCAGCGCATTGAGCGTGTAAACCAGCATCTTGAATCTGTTAAGTCTGGCAAGTAAGGGGAATCATCATGGCTTTAGAAATTATCTCACCGAATGAACCAATGCCAGTCAATGCAATCAAGGTTTATATATACGGCGACCCTTCAATGGGTAAATCATCACTCGGCATGACCGCGCGCAAAGCACTCATTATTGATGCAGATAAGGGTGCATATCGTACTGGCGCACTACGCCGCGCACCTGTGCAAATTGCTGAAAACTGGATTCAAGTTGCTAACCTTACAGAACAAGACTTAGAACCGTTTGACACGATTGTTATAGATACAATTGGCCGACTGCTTGAAATGGTACGCTCACACCTTGCCAATGACTCAAGAAACACAAAGGGTGATGGCTCCCTAAAACTAAACGTACAAGGTACGGCGAACAACATTTTTCAGACGTTTGTTAATCGCATGATTGGCTACGGTAAAAACGTGGTGTTTTTGGCTCACGCTACCGAAGATAAAGACGATGATCTAGTTATACGCCGACCAGACTTAGGCGGTAAAAACCGACAAGAGATTTATCGCTTGTCTGACTGCATGGCGTATTTCACATACGAAGCGAACCAGAAAGGCGGCTCTAACCGTGTGCTTAAGTTTGGTTGGGGTGCTAACTACCACTCAAAAGACTGCGCCAATCTTGGCAATGTAAACGTACCAGACTTGGCTGATAACCCGACTTTTTTGGGCGATTTGATTGAATCCATTAAAACCCACTTAAACACACTCACACCAGAACAACGTGAATCTGTTGAGCGCGAACAAACATGGATTCATTTCATGCAGTTATGCAACGAAGCTCAATATGCCAGTGATATTAATAATCTCATGGAGCTAATGGCTGAGAACGTGGAACATCCGCAATACCTAAATAAAAATATGTGGTACGCAATCCAGAAAGCGGCCAAAGATTTAAACATGGTCTATGACCAACAAAGAAAACGCTGGTTTGAAACGGAAGCACAATAATGAACGCAATAATCCTTGATACCGAAACGCACGATATGAATGGCGTGCCTATTCAAATTTCCTATATCCCTTGTGGCTTTGTAGACGAACCTGCAGGAATTGAAGGCGAACAACCATCTAAACGATTCACTTTTGATTTAAGTAGCATGTTTGATGAATTGTTTAATACTGGCGGCCAGCCTATAGACTTTGGAGCTATGGCTGTTCACCACATTATTGAAGATGACTTGGTGGGTAAGCCGAATTACACAACCTTTCGCCTGCCTGCCAGCGTGATTTACGTTATCGGCCACAATATTGATTATGACTTAACCGCACTCTTAAAAGCTGGCGTGAACTGCAACCACATCAAGCCAATTTGCACGCTCAAGCTGGCGCGTCATTTCTACCCAAACGAAAGCTCACACAAGCTAGGTGCTTTGACTTATCGCTTTGCCAAAGACAAAAGCAAGGCGCGTGAAATGCTGAAAAATGCCCATGATGCGGCGGTAGATATTCATTTAACTGCACTACTGCTGCAAAAAATCATTGTTGAGCAAAATATTCAGTCTATCGAACAACTATATGAATTAAGCAATGAAGCCAGCACGCCTAAATACATTCATTTTGGCAAGCATAAGGGAACCGCTCTGGTAAACCTACCAGACGACTACGTGAACTGGCTTTTATCTAAAAACGATCTTGACCAAAACCTGCGCACAGCACTACTGAACCGCAAAGGCAATAAGGTGAAAGCATGAATACATATATCTTTGCATACACGGCGCGTATGTCGCCAAACGGAATTGTTAAGGGTCGCGTGGAAGCAACCAATGGTTATGACGCTGAACAACGTGTTTTACGCAATAACGGCTTGTATGACTCGGTATCAGTAAAGCTACTTAAAAACCAAGCTGCAGCACGTAAGCAAAAATATGAGGTGTTGCCTTGAAAGTTTTGACCATGTCCGAACTGGTACACCAGAAAAAGGCATTAATCAAACGGCGGGAGTCTAACCCAAGCCTTGAAATAGCTATAAACGCTGAGATTGATTTGATTGAAAAAAAAATCATGTCTAGGGTAAATAAAAGTGACCAAAACTTTTTGCGCGTTTTTTATAAAACAGCAAAGGAGTATTTACCCTCTCATGTTTTCGCCAAAATCGAAGGTGTGGCTAGTACCAGACGACACCAGCACCAATCCAGCAATCAGAAAGGCAATCAGTGATTTTCAATTCATCTACTTGCTGATTAACCAACTCAATGAAGCCGACTTTTCGGCTTCATGGGTAAACAAAAAATACCAGTACCATGACTTACTGATAGAACAAGCATGGATAACTTACAAAAATGGCATACTCGCCACTAAGAGAGTAAATGAAAATGTGTGAATGCGAAAACTGTGTAAAAAACTCAAGCCACTATAAATTTGTAAAAGCACGCGGCTTTGATAAGCCTGGTATGGATGCAGAAGCTATTAGTCCTGAATTTTATACTCACCTGTCTAAAATGTTTACAGCTCGCGTAAATGGCATTATTGAAGGCATAAAAAACGATAATGGCGGCTTATCTATGAAAGACTTTGCCGCAATTGCGTTTGTTTCTGAAAAAAATGCAATGGGTCACGCCGATGAAGCATATATAAGCTCCATGCTTAACCGTGAGATCAAAGCTGCAGAAATTAACGAAGCTGTGGCATCTGCGCTTACTTTAATTCAAAGCAAAGCCGTTTTATCTGGTGATGGTGCCATTTCAGATATTGCGAAAAACGCACTGGAAACCCTTAAAGACAACATGATGCAAAGTGCGGCTGAATTAAAAGCCATGCGCGATAAAACCGAAAACCAATAAACCTAAACCGCTATGAATAGCCAGCCGCAAGGCTGGTTTTTTGTCTTGAGAAAAACATGAGCCTGAATATTGAACCTAACCCACTCCGCTTACTCTGCCGCAAATTAGGCGGCATCCATCGTGTACTTGACCTACTTGATATTTTGGATAACCAAGCACGTTACTTCTGGGTGAATGACGATAGCCAACCTGACCGCAATTATCATGGCGTAAAGCTTGATAATTTTGTGCTGCAATACAAACTACTGAATGATGACAACTTAACTCCTTTTTCATCTGGTAGATTGCTCTGGATTAGAATAGGCAGCTTTAATGGGCCTTTGATTGACACCACACAATTTTTAAATGAGCTTGAAGATGCGATTAATCACCGTGTCTATGTGCCAGAAAACATTTATTTTCAAACGCTAGATTCTATTGAGCGACTAAGAAACGGCGCAAACAAAAAAGCCAGCGTTTAAGCTGGCTTTTTGCTATCTAGTGGCTACATGGCAAAGATATTACCGACACCATCGCTATTCATAACTTGAAGCGTGGTTGTATCTTCATCCATCGCAATGCGAACAATGTCATCACGCGATTTTTTACCCCCTTTTTTCAAGTACATCTGGTAATGCTTTTCGTTTAAATTAAACGGCGATTTCTTATCTGGTGGAGTATCGTTAGTAGAACCCCCTTTATTTTCGCTCTGTTTTGCGCCCAACGGCGTTTTATTTACTTTGGTTGGCTTGAACCCCAGAATCTTTAAAGGCTCTAAATACTCATCAAAATTGGCGTTTTGAAGGTCTTTGGCAATTGCAGCCACTAATTCTTTACCGCTACTGCCTGCTGCAACCTTTGTGCTAAGGTGGCTAAATCCCGCCTCACCTTCAACAACCTTATTGGCAATTTGGTTTGAAAAGGTTTTTATCTGCTCAATTGTCATCTGGTGAAGCACAAACTCACCATTATTTTCGCGTGGCTGTCGTTCTGCGCCATTTTTCGATAAAGGTGTGATGTTTATAGTCTTATTGTCGTATGAGTCAAATTCAAAGCGATATGCAACGATGGTGCGTCCATTTTTTAGCGGCACAGCTTTTAAGCCAACAAAACCAGTACCTTTGTTGATTTGATCTACTGCAACACCCACCACACGTTTATTAAAATCCCCACCTTGCTTGTACTCATGCGGTTCTAATCCAAGCTTACGGCGCAAGCTCTCAACTGGAAAGCTTGGCTGGTATTCTGCATTGCGCCATTTCATTAAAATTTGGTACAGCCGAACAGCATACTTGTTTTTCAAACGCCCGACTTCTTTTAAGTCTAATAATGTGAATTCTGTCTTAACCACTAAGTACAGATAAGGAATAACCGAAGGCGTAAAAAACATACTAACTTCACTTTTGCTTTTCATTTCTCCCTTCGCGTGAATCCAGCGACTACTGATAGGCTTTATCACACCATCATTGCCCACATAATCCATTTCAAAGGAGCGATCATAAATTGTATTTTTTGCGCTTGTTAGTGCTTCAAATGCCCTTTGCTTTGGTACGCCATATATTTTTGCAAATTCATCAGCCGTGATGACGACCTCTGTTTCTGGCGTGAAAGGCAACCCCTTTAATTCCAATTCATTTATTTTTCGAGTAGCAAGTAAAATTAATTTTTGTTCCTCTACTTCCATTCTATATACGGATTCGATTAGTTTATTAGCTTGCTTCGCAACTAAACTTGACTCCATTTTCTATCTCTTACGCAAAATAGCCTTGTTGCGATTATTACACCCATAAAAGACAAAATCAATCCTGTCTTTTATAGTTTTCAGTCACGGATTTGTCTTTTATGGTCACGTTTTTGTCGTTTATGGTCACGGATTTGTCTTTTTTGCGGTCACGGATTTGTCTTTTATGGTCACGGATTTGTCTTTTATGGTCACGGATTTGTCTTTTATAAAACGCTGAAATGCAGGCGTGGCAAGGCTTACAAGCCTGTCCTAAATAAGAAAGGAGAAACTATTAATTAAAATAAGAAAGAAGAAAGCATTTTTTGATGAAATTTTGAGTTTTAAGTTGTTTTTTAAGGCTATTACATAACCAATGGTATCTATAAGCATAAGTTATTTATAAACAAAAGAAATACGCATTAATTTATTGATTTATATTTATTTATATAAAAAACGGTCACGGATTTATCGTTTATCAACGTATGATGTTGAAAATATTAAAATAATAAAAAATGAACAAAACTTAAAGTCAAAACAAAGAGTCATATCAGCAATAAATATTCTAAAAAGACAGCTCCGATCTTGTCTTTTATTTATAATCTAATATAAGATTGGCTGGCAACGGCAATTGCACCTCACACAAGGAAATTATATGGAAAACATTTTAAAACCTAAGCGACCTAATAAAAATTCAGGTTGGCAACTGGTTGGTGAAACGAAAGACCAGTTCGGTTATGACAAATATTTTTACACCCACCCTAACGGCTTTGTTGTTATCTCTGCTCTTGAAGTAGCAGATGGGATTGTTCGCAACGAAGCTATCCCGCAATACCATGTTTCTATCTCAAAACACCCAGCAATACGCTGTTCAAGCAAAGATGCTAAGTTTATTTTGAAGCAATTTGGCATGAGTGATGCGCTTGAAGATAACCATTCACCGAGCCGCATTATTAGAAGTTTTTGGCTACCAGTAGATGAAAATAAAATCGGTATTGACTGCCATTGTGTTGAAAATGAGCCTGCTGTCATCTTAGACAAAGGCGATTATATCTGGCGACCTGCAGGTAAATAGCCATGACTGAACATGAATCAATTTTAAGAAAAATCAAACGCTGTTCTGAATTATCCCAAAGCTCAAATGAAAACGAAGCAGCTATCGCTTTAAAACAAATGAAGCGGCTTATGGAGCAGCACAATATTAGTGAGTCACATATTTTAGCTTCTGAGGTTTCTAAAAAATCCAGCAAGTTGAACGTGACTAAACGCCCTGCCAATTGGGTTTTAGCTCTACATCAAGTAATTGGTCAAGCTATGGACTGTGAGTGTTTTGTGAGAGAGGGACACTCAAACGTACCTATGCAAATAAGTTATCTTGGTGTGGGCGCATCCCCTGAAATTGCGAACTATGCGTTTGAGGTACTGTATCGAAAATTAAAAACTGAGCGCGATAACTTTATTAAAACCAAACTTTCCAGATTCAAACGCTCAAATAAAACCAAGCTGGCCGATGCCTTCTGTGGTGGTTGGGTATGGAACGTATATAGCAAGGTGAAAAACCTAAATCCAAACGAAGAAGCCAAACAAAAAATTAATGCGTACAAGGAAATGAACGCCAGTAGTTTTAATGAAGATGTTTTTAAAACCAAAAATCGATATGACAGCAAGGATTCAAAGGTGCAGGCTGCAATGTCTATGGGTGCGGCATCTTCAAGTGACGTTAGTCTGTTTGCGGCCACTGGTCATACTGAAAAAAACTTAATTGAGGTGGCGTGATGGATACAGTGACATTAATTTTTGAAGGCTATTCGGATGATACGTTTGGTGAAACCAATCACTTTAATGATGATTACGATAACTGTGCTTCTGGGAAGCCTATTGAATATTTAGTGAAGTCAGGTGAATACGCAATTGTAGTAACTGGTCACTTTTGCCCTAACAACTCTGGAACATGGATGATTGGAGTCGCCAACCATGACCCAGATTGCGAGGATGTTGATTTTCCAAAGTGGCCGATGCGCATTGAGCCACAAGATTATCGTAATGGATTCCAGCCAAGATTAATAATTGAAGCTCCAAGAGATGTTGAAATTAAGTGTTTTCAACGGAATGAGGTGGCGTGATGGATTTGCAGAAAGAAATTGACAACTTAAAAGTAAAAGCTGGATACGATGGCAAGCCGCAGCAATGGCAATACGGTTTTGACTTGGCTTGCCGTGAGCTTGAGTCATGCGAAAAGCAATCGCAATGGATTAGTGTTGAAGATAAACACCCAAGTAAAATCGGAAATTATCTTGTTTGTGTTGATGGTGTGGTTTGCGATTTTCCGTTTAAGTGGGTAGCTAATCACTGGAAAGAATTTAAGTTGGGGTATGGGTTGCAGGAAGACACTCACGGTTGGTGGCATACATCTCAAAACGTAACCCACTGGATGCCATTACCCGATGCACCACAGGAGCAAGCCAATGAAAGCGAATGAGTTTTTTAAGGCAATGGGAATAAATGCGGTAAAGCAATTCCTTGAGAATGACAATATCAGAACAAAAGAGACGCATGACGACCTAAAACGCCTTGTTGAAAGTCATGAGTTGGTTGAGTCACAAGGCGGATATGAGTCGACCAAGAAAGAATTGCAACGCCAATCAATCTTAAGATGGATAAATCCTGAAACTGAGAGACTGCGTGTAGCCATCGCAGACGTGGAGAGTTGTCAATGAATGATTTTAAAACTGGCAACCGTGTGTATGTGGAATTTCTATCTGAAAGCGGAACTGAATTTTCAAGAACATACTTTAAAGGCAAAGGCGTAATTGATCTGGTGGACGACTATTATATTTTTGGTCGGCTAGATACTGGTGAACCTTTTATGTGTCCATTTAACTGCGTTAAACATATTGAAAAATAAATTAGGAATAATCATGGAAAATTTAAAACCAATAAAACAGTTGCCAGAACTTAAAGACAATCAGGAATGGGCTTGCGAAGGCGGCTGCGGTGATATTCAACCAGTGCTGCATAGAAACGTATATTGTGAGCGTTGGGATTTATCGGGCAGGAAAATTGAGGAAAAAGCCGAACACTATTACACCTGCCAAAATGGGCATATTCTGGCTGTATGGGATGCAGATGCAAATGACTATGCCCTACTCCCTGATCAAGCCTACCAGAAGCGCAAAGCACATAAAGAATTAAGCCTGCGTGCCATTCAAAACCTGATAGATGAAATTCAAGCCGAGAAACAAAAAATGATTGGCGGCATGAGTAGTGAAATAAGAGAGTTTTTTGAATTTTCAAAAATCAGTTTTGAATTGACCTTTAAAAGCGGTGAAGTTTTAAGTCTTGATGAACACCATCTAAATGAATTAAAGGCCAGTTTGACTGAAAATATGATTCTTGGGGCTGAATAACTATGGCTAAAAGATTTGGACGCAATCAAAAGCGAAAAATGCGGTTAAAGATAGAATCTCAAAATAGCTTGCTTGCCAAGCAAGAACGCGAAATTAGAGAACTTAACCAAAACCTAAGTTGTGCTAACAGCACTATAAACTTAACAGCAGAAATACTTGGCGAGCATTTTATTAGCCTACCAGTGCGAAATTTTAGAGTTAAGGAAATACAAAACCTTTATCAGTACGCAATAAAACCAGCGCATCCAGAACGGTATTTAACATCAAGGCATCTTGAGTTTTGTCACAAGTCTTTAGTTTATCTCGAAACATATCAAGCCGAAGCTAGTATTGATAAATTAAGACAACTTGTTCACATGCGCTACTTTAGCCAGTGCGGAAAGGTCGCATACGGATTACCAAAAACCGTATGGGATAAATTACCTGCAGAAACACTGGAAAAAATCATCAGAACGGATATAGCTCAAGAAATGGCACATTTACTGGTGAAGCATGGTAAGGAAAAAAGGGAGTTGCGCTTTTATTAATTTTTTTAACCTAAATAATGTCCTAAAATGTATATTTTAGGACATTATTGCTTTAAGCCTAAAAAATGACTGATTTAAACCGCGCTACGTGAATAAAAATAAAAATCGAAGGGTGTTCTGCTGTTCCATTCACGTACACGCGCTTAATTGACTGAGGTATTTAATGCGTAAGCCTTTAAAATCAAGGGCTGTGACTGAAATTGTTAAGCAATCAAAGCCCGAAAAATCAAATAGAAAATCGGGTAAAGCCGCCTATGTTTCAGAATCCGACCTTCAAATAACCATTTCAAACTTAAAGCGCAAAACAGCCCTGCGAAATGAAGCTGTATTGCTGGTGTCGCATTTTATGGGTTTGCGTGCAAAGGAAATGGCCGCGCTCAAAATTGGCGACCTTTACGATTTCAGAAATGGCATCTTAAAAGACACGATTCGACTTCTGGCCGCCTATACCAAAGGCAATAAATACCGCGAAGTCTTTTTAATGGATGGTTATACGCGAAAAGTCTTACTCGAATACATCATGTCACGCGAAGATGCTACGCCTACCGCACCACTGTTTTTATCACAAAAGCAATGCGCTTTTACTGCTGGCTCAATGCAAAGAATGATTGGCAGGCTATATAAATCTGCTGGAATTGTCGGTAGCTCACATAGCGGCAGGCGTTCCTTTGCGACCAGACTTATTCGCGGCGGTGTTGATATTTACTCTATTCAGCAACTCATGGGTCACTCAAGCATAACTACAACACAAGAGTATTTTGCATCTGACCCTAATGTGTTAAAAGAAAAAGTATCCAAGTTAAGTCAAGGTTTTAGCAATCTATAAATAATATTTCTGTATTATCTTTGGATTATATAATACATATATATGACCATATACACACCTATATAAACATGCGTATATATTTATGTATTGGTGTATTTATTGCTGTATGTGCATGTGTTCGTTATAATTCATACACGGCAACACATACACACACAAGGTAGGAATATGATTTTATTGATTGCTAACACAAAGGGCGGGGTGGGAAAAACATCAC
>NZ_SJNS01000021.1:0-44564 GCF_004331005.1 Acinetobacter sp. ANC 5045
TGGCCAGAAAAATGAGTCGTTCTCGCTGTTCTAAACTAAGTGGTACAGAAACAATTCGAGGCATGTGTGAACATCTGTTAACTAAAAAAACTTTTTCGCATGATTAGTTATTTTTGTCAACTTATAGAAGTTTGACTTGGCATAGTTTTCAAAGTTCTTTGCAGAAACTGGGGCTTTGTCATTAAACAGTTCGATTTCAATATTGCCCATGCTGGTTGTCATTTCTACCACTGTGTTGGCTGCCATCGTATTGAAGCTGATAAGCATTGCTGCCATGGTAAACATACTTTGTTTTAACATTTGCTGACCAATCCATCTGTGTTGTATTTGCATTGCATCTATATTAATAAGATTATGCGAATAAATCAGTGGTTATTTTTTATCACGCTGGAAAACTTATGTATAAAAATAATTCAGATCAGAGCCGACTGTGTCCAGCACCTTGGCAACTTCAAGGTGAAGCCTATATTTTAAATTATTGGCTCAGCCCACAATTTTTAAAACAGGCACAACCTTTTGGCTTAACACCTTCTTTTTTAGGACGTCTTGTTCAAGTCATGTGGGTGCGTTATCACGCTAGCCCCATTGGTGCTTACGATGAGCTGCTGATTTTAGATCATCCTTTATTTAGGCAGCGTCGTTTATCTACTATTCCTAAAATTTTCGTTTCAACCGAGTCTTCTGTGCAACACGGACAACAACTTTGGGGCATTCCTAAACAACTGGCAAGCTTTGATTGGAATATTCAAGATCGACAGATAAGTTGCAAAATACAACACGCAGATTTGCAACTCGCCATTCAACTTGAAAAATGTAATAAGCAACACGGCTTTTATATTGATAGTCGCTACATCCCTGCTGCACTTTTAAAAATTCAGCAAACATGGCAAGGGAAATCCTATCAATTTAATCCTTCTTTTCGCGGCAGATTAATTCCACTCAAATATACATCTTGGCAATCGAATCCAAGTTTGTTTCCTGATTTTAATCAGGCACGCTTCATCAACGGTTTTTACGTGCCTGAGTTCGAACTGACTTTTCCAGAAGCCGAAATCTCTACTCTGGTTTAATTGTTCCACGTGAAACAGATTAACAAAGACAACCCAAGGTTTAGCTACGTGGTCGATCCCAAAATTTTCTAAAGTTTTTACACATTTCAATGCTGATTTTTTTGGCGCGACGCGACACAAAGGTCATGCTAATAAAACCATGTGTTTGATCTAAATATTCTACATATTTTACCGTGACAGCATGTTGACGTAATTTATGTGCATAAATTTCAGCTTCATCATGCAAAACGTCATGCCCTGCTGTGACCACAAAGGCAGGCGCTAGTTTTTTCAATTTGCCAAAAGTTGGCGAAATGATTGGATCATCCAAAGCGACCTGATGCTGTGTGACATAGTGCTGGGTGACAAAATCAATATCTTGTCCCGTCAACACCAAACCATCTTTATAAGCAAAGAATGAAGGATGGCGACTCTTAAAATCTAAGGCTGGATAAATTAAAAATTGTGCGTCAGGTGCATAGGCTGAATGAGCACTACGCTGTGCAACCACCGCTGCAATATTACCACCCGCACTATCGCCTGCCACCGCTATGCGATTTTTTAAAATTTTCATTTCTCGACGATGTTGATATGCCCATGCCAAAGCATCTTCACAGACTTGAATAATCTGCTGTGGACTAGCTTCAGGCGCGAGTGGATATTCCACACTCAACACTTGTGCATGGGCATGTACCGCCATTAAGCGGCAAAATTCGTCATGACTGTCTAAACCACCCACCACAAAACCACCACCATGATAAAACACGATTAAAGGCAATTTTTTATGTGGTGCAGGATGATAATAACGCGCTGCGATATTGCCACTGGCTAAGTTTAAACGGATTTCTTCAACTCGTTTGACCGCAGTTGGAGTGCTCAGAATAGATTGCATTTGTCGATCAAATGCCTGTCTAGACTGTACAGGGTCAGCACCAATAAAACCAATTTTCCCTTGTTTTAATTGTGCCGCCATCATGCATTTAATAAATGGATCAAGGTCTGGATAATGATACGGATAACCCAAAGCTTGAGCCAAAGTATGATGTACTCGACTTGGTAACTTATTTAATGCACGTGCAGCAGCACCTTGTCCTTTGTGCAATTTATTTTTGAGAGATGAATTCAAAATTTGCATGCCTGTTCCTTTTTATATGTCTGCATGATTTGCCTAAACGCTTCATAATTTCTTCATGATCAACAGCACAGTGACCATTTTGTTATACAAGTGCTTCAATCGTTATACACATTCAAATTACCTATACGCTACCCTGCTTTTATGACGCTGTCATTGACACTATTGCAGTCTATGTTTGATGTTTCAGACAAATTCACCTCATCAGCTCAGGAGGCAGAGCATGACTAAAAAATTAATCTTACTTTCATGTGCGACTGCTTTTTTAGCCGTAGGTTGCGTAGTCGTGCCTGACGAAGGTTACTACGATGGACGATATGAGCCACGCTATGATGATGATCATCGACGTTATGACAATGATCGGCAGCGTTGGGAATATCAACAAGGTAAAAATCGGGTTGAGTTAGAGCGTCGTAAACGTGAACTAGAACGTCGTGAATGGGAACAAAAACGACAACAGCAATTACAGCAACAACGCTATGAACAAGAGCGACAACGTTTAGCAGAGCAGCGTAAACGCTTATCGGAACAGCAGCGTAAACAGCTTGAGCAAAAGCGTAAGCAGCAAATTGAAGCTGAACAAAAAAAGCGTGAGGAAGCACGTAAACGCTGGCAACAACAACGTGATGCACAACAAAAGCGCTGGCAGGAAAACCGTAAAGACCGTGAACAACGACGTGATCGTGATTGAGTCTTGCAGCAAAGCAAAACAAATGAGGTAAAAAAAGGGCTTATTCAGAAGTTAGATAAGCCCCGAAAACACATTTAGCAATACACAAGAAACTACAGCGATATAGCATCTATGCGCAAAGAATAAGCAGTGTTAGGTTTTGTGTAAAATATATAATTACTCTCGATTAAGCTGTTTTAGCGATTAATCAACCAAAACTTAAAAACTCTAATCATACGCATGCACAATATAGTGAACAAACACCCAGTCGAATCCTGTTGATAAAACAGTGTTTTTAGCTATCTCCGTAATAAAAGCACTGGTTTAGCTGAATAATCAGCTCCCTATTACCATACTTTTTTAAACAAAAAAATATTATAAGTTTCAAAGTTTAATTTGCTTCATTCATCCGCCGACATCTTGATTCAAAATGTATTTTTTTGACCAAATTTCATGGCAATGAAAATTAATCTACTGGCACGCTTGAATTTTGCCTGCCCTGCCCCGATTTCTTAGCTAATTACGAACTTCTCTAACCATGGCAGTTCAGCAATAACGCAGTTAGCACTGACGCCAAAGGACTGTACATGTTTAAAAACCCATTTAAACGGAGTAAATCAATGGCAACTGAGCAGAACGAACAAACTCAAGACCTTGAGCAAGAGCAGACGGAACAACAAACAGCGCAAGATACTGAGCAAGCAGAAGTTTCCGTTGAGTCTTTACAAGAACAACTGAGCAAATTTGAAGAAAACCTAAAATTGGAAAAAGCACGTACTGCCAATGCAGTTTACGAAGCGGAAAAAACCAAAGAGCGTTTAGAACGTGAAGCAGATACAGCTAAAAAGTTTGCTTTAGAAAAGTTTGCTAAAGAATTATTGGATTCTGTAGACAACCTTGAGCGTGCTATTGCCGCCAATGGTGATGAAAAAACTGCCTTGTCTGAAGGTGTGGAACTGACCTTGAAATCATTACTGACCACTTTAGAAAAGTTTGGTGTGGTGGTGATTGATACAGCCAATGGTTTCAATGCAGACCTGCATCAAGCCGTAGGGATTGATCCAAATGCAAAAGCCAATGAAATTGGCAACGTATTACAAAAAGGCTACACCTTACATGGTCGCTTACTCCGCCCTGCAATGGTGATGGTTGGCGCTTAAGCCTTATAAAATCGAGAGTTGATAAAAAATTTTCATCTAAACAACTTGAAAAATTTTGATTGGCTCTCATATCGAATAACAAGTGAAAACATTGCAAAAGAATTTTTGAGGAAACATCCAAATGGCTAAAATCATTGGTATTGACTTAGGTACAACTAACTCATGTGTAGCGGTACTTGAAGGCGACAAAGTTAAAGTAATTGAAAACGCAGAAGGCGCACGTACAACTCCATCTATTATTGCTTATAAAGATGGCGAAATTCTTGTAGGTCAATCTGCAAAGCGTCAGGCTGTAACTAACCCGAAAAACACATTATTCGCAATTAAGCGTTTGATTGGTCGTCGTTATGAAGACCAAGCGGTACAAAAAGACATTGGTCTTGTGCCTTACAAAATCATCAAAGCAGACAATGGCGATGCTTGGGTTGAAGTGAATGACAAGAAACTTGCACCACAGCAAATTTCTGCAGAAACTTTGAAAAAGATGAAAAAGACTGCCGAAGATTATTTGGGCGAAACAGTTACTGAAGCCGTGATTACTGTACCTGCGTACTTTAACGATGCACAGCGCCAAGCAACCAAAGATGCGGGTAAAATTGCAGGCTTAGAAGTTAAACGTATCATCAACGAACCAACTGCTGCTGCGCTTGCATTTGGTATGGACAAGAAAGAAGGCGACCGTAAAGTTGCTGTATATGACTTGGGTGGTGGTACTTTTGACGTATCGATCATTGAAATTGCAGACCTTGATGGCGACCAACAAATTGAAGTGTTATCAACCAACGGTGATACCTTCCTTGGTGGTGAAGACTTTGACAATGCCTTGATCGAATACTTGGTTGAAGAGTTCAAAAAAGAGCAAAACTTCAACTTGAAACAAGATCCATTGGCATTACAACGTCTGAAAGAAGCGGCTGAGAAAGCAAAAATCGAGCTTTCATCTTCAAATGCGACTGAAATCAACTTGCCATATATCACTGCAGACGCAACAGGTCCGAAGCACTTGGTGATGAACGTGACTCGCGCCAAACTTGAAGGTTTGGTTGCTGATTTAGTCGCTCGTACCATTGAGCCATGTAAAGTTGCGCTACAAGATGCAGGACTTTCAACTTCTGACATCTCTGACGTGATTTTGGTGGGTGGTCAATCACGTATGCCACTTGTACAACAAAAAGTACAAGAATTCTTTGGCAAAGAGCCACGTAAAGACGTAAACCCAGACGAAGCTGTTGCAATTGGTGCAGCAATTCAGGGTGCCGTATTGTCTGGTGACAAAACTGACGTATTGCTTCTAGACGTAACTCCGTTAACGCTTGGTATTGAAACTATGGGTGGCGTGTTGACGCCAATCATTGAGAAAAACACCACGATTCCTGCGAAGAAATCTCAAGTGTTCTCAACAGCGGCAGACAACCAGCCTGCAGTAGACATTTCAGTTTACCAAGGTGAGCGTAAAATGGCTCAACAAAACAAATTGTTGGGTAACTTCCAATTAGGTGACATTCCACCAGCGCCACGCGGTGTGCCACAAATTGAAGTTTCGTTCGACATTAACGCTGACGGTATCTTGAAAGTGTCTGCAAAAGACAAGAGCACAGGCAAAGAACAATCGATTCAAATTAAAGCAAACTCTGGTTTGAGCGATGCTGAAATTGAAGCGATGATTAAAGATGCTGAAGCAAATGCTGAAGAAGACCGTAAGTTTGAAGAACTTGCAAAAGCACGTAACGAAGCGGATGCTTTAGTTTCTTCTGCTCAAAAAGCAGTAAAAGACCTTGGTGAACAAGTGACTGCCGATGAAAAAACTGCGATTGAAACAGCAGTGACTGAGCTTGAAGCCAGCACTAAAGAAAATGATGTAGATGCGATCAAAGCGAAAACTGAAGCGCTTCAAAACATCATCATGCCAATTACGCAACGTGCGTATGAAGCTGCACAAGGTCAAGGCGGTGCACAAGGTTTTGACCCGAATGCATTCCAAGGCGATGCAGGTCAAAAAGCCGATGATGGCGTAGTCGATGCTGAATTCACTGAAGTCAAAGATGATAAAAAATAATTTGTCGCTTTAACGCACATCAAAAACCGCGCTGCAAGCAATTGCAGCGCGGTTTTTCTTTTCGATATCCATACACTGACTTCAAGATTTAAATGAAAGAGCACAGACAATTGGACGCTCAACCGAGTACAATAGATAAAATGATGCTCTAACTGCAAATAGATTGAGTTTCTGCCCTACTTTCGGCTACAGTAAACCCAAAAAAGGATGCCGCTAGCAATGCGTTTGTTTCTATTGGGTGCAATCATACTGTTTTCTATCTTGCTGATTTATCAAAATATTCAACATCCTCATACACGACACAATACTGCACTAGATCATTTAAAACATCCTTTAGATACTCGCTTACGTTATCGTATTGCTGAAGTCGATCCGCGTTTTGGCTTAAGCCATGCCGATTTACTACAACTGAGTCAGGAAGCCACCCATATTTGGAAACAAGGGACGGGACAAGATTATTTTGTATATGACCCGAACGCCAAGCTCGCCATTCACTTGATTTATGATCAACGTCAAGATGAATCAAACCAACGCCAACAACAACTTACAGCCATTGAACAACGCCAACAACACTGGAACAATCAAAACCAAAATATTCAAGCACTAAAACAAGAAATTGCAGATAAAAATCAACAACTTGATGCAAAAAAAATGCTATTTGAACAACAACTTGAACAATACAATCGTCAAGTACAGCAAATTAACCAAAGTGGTGGGCTACATCCTTCGCAACAGGAAATTTTTGCAGCCAAAAAACAAGAAATCCAGCAACACATGTGGAGTTTAGAACACGAAATAGCGCAATTTAATCAGCAAATTAACCAGCTCAATCAACAAGTCGATGCCCTCAATCAACTTAATCAAGACATTGATGTATCCATCCAGCAATTTAATGCACGTTTTCAACCACGTTTATTTGATAAAGGCAGCTTTGATGGTCAGGCCATTCGGATTTATGAGTTTCAATCTAAAGATGATTTACGTCTAACTTTGGCGCATGAATTTGGTCATGCTTTGGGTTTAGCACACCATAACGACCCTTATGCCTTAATGTATCCAATGCTAAAAGATCAGCAGTTGCAGAATTTCCAACTGCGCCCTGCCGATCTCGATTTACTCCATGCACGGCATTGAGCAATCTGGCAAACTGAAGTGACTAAAACACAAAACTCCCCTCACCCTGTACGATAGTTGCATATCCATTACACGTGCAAAGGCAGCAAATTTACTCATTTCATGTTATTGTGAAGGCTCTGTATAACCCTGAACGATCTGTGGAGATTCATGTGAGTTACTACCATATCCTGATTGAAGTAAATGACCACATCAGCACGATTGAACAAAGCCGTGATATCGAAATTTTTGATATTGTTGAGCTTCAACCTTGTCTCCACTCGATTTTATTGCCGTATTTTAATGAGCAAGTGATTGAACTTGAAGATGAAAACATTGAATACAAAGATATTTTGCATCTTGAGGTTAGACAGACCTTATTACCAATTGAACACCTGATTGAAGAAGAACAGCGTTTGCTGCCAAGTGATACCGACATCACCATTTCAGCTTATGAAATTTTTAATAACAAAGAATTAAGCCAAGATGTCACGACTGTGATTTTTGATTTGCTTGAAGCAGTGAAAATTGAACCTTAATCCCCTGTTTTAAGACAAAAATTAAAAAGGTCTGCACATTTGCAAACCTTTTTTATGCAATCGCAACAACTTATTGCATCATTTGTTTGGCCGCTTCATTACGAAACGCTCTTAAAATTTGCTGCCCTGCCCGACCTGTTGCAGCCAAGCCGAGTCGAGTCTGTTCCTGACGAATCGCTTGACGGGTTTTGTCGCCAATTAAACCATCCACTTCACCAATGTCATAACCACGGCTTAACAAAAAGCGTTGAATTTCACGGCGTTCTGCGCGGGATGTACCTGCATCATCGGTTGGCCAAGCGGTGCGGAATGCAGACTGCCCCATTAAACGATCTGATAAATGCGCAATCGCTAAGGCATAACTTTCTGCTGCGTTATAGCTATAAATGGCATCGAAGTTTCTAAACACTAAGAATACAGGGCCATTCGCACCTGCAGGTGCCATCAAGCCTGCCTGACTACTGCCCGATAAATTGCCCTGAATTAATGCCGAACCATCTGCACGAGTCAACCCACGATTAACCCAACTGCTGAGGGATTTTTTATTGCGTCGCCCTTCACCACTCAAAGACATGCCTGCAGGCACTTTGACTTCAAAGCCCCACGGCTGCCCTGTTTGCCAGCCGCGACGTTTTAAAAAGTTAGCGGTGGAAGCCAAAGCATCTGGAATACTAGATACTAAGTCACGGCGACCATCACCATCAAAATCGACCGCCAACTCATCATAGGTCGATGGCATAAACTGAGTATGCCCAAACGCCCCTGCCCATGAGCCTTTTAATTGTGATTCAGTGACATCACCACGTTGCAATAAACGCATGGTGGTAAAAAACTCACCTCGGAAATAGCTTTGACGGCGTCCTTCACAGCTCAAGGTACCTAGCGCTTGCAATAATGGATAGGATCCTGAAATCGCACCAAAGTTACTTTCTACACCCCAAACCGCCACTACGGTTTCTGCAGGTACGCCATAGGCTGCTGCAACACGATTGAGCACATCACGGTGCTGTGCCAATTTCTGCTGTCCTGCCTGCACGCGCTCATCATCGACCAAGCCTGAGAGATAATCCCAGATTGGCGTAGAAAATTCAGGTTGGTAATTTAAACGCTCAATGACTGAATAATCTGGACTGAGATTTTGAGTATAGCGATCATAACTGCTGCCACTCACCCCTTTGGCAATGGCTTGGCTGCGTAAATTGGCCAAACAACTTTGAAAATGGTTTTGTGGTTGAAAATTTGCAGATGTACTGACCGTTGGTGTTACGGTGACAGATTTTCCATTGATAATCAGTTCTGCCTGAACCTGAGTAGCTGCCATTGCAGCTGTCGCAAAAATCACAGCGAAACGATGCATAATACCCTTTGATGTGTTTTGAATTTAAATCTTGGCTTTACCATAACACCTTCAGCCACAGAGATCAGATGAAAATCTGTAACTTTAAATTCATTTACACAGTTTTAAATTCATTTTCTCGTTTTAAATTTAAAACACTTATCCACAAGTACAGCATCTCACATTTTTAAATTCAAAATCACAACACATGATAAGACTTTTAAATTTAAAAGTTTAAATTCAAATTAAACCAACCCAAGTTACCCACAAAACACGACATTCACTGCATATTTACGATGTATTGCTTTGAATTTAAAAGTAGCTTTTTAAATTTAAAGATCAAAAGAGCCGCTACTTTATTTAAATTCAAAACTGCAGATCTATCTTTAAATTCATTTCTGATATTTAAATTCAAAGTTGAAGCATCGCTTTAAATTTAAAACGCGCTATTTGAATTTAAAGTTTTGAATTCATAATTATCATCTGTTTCCCATCAGACTTGTGCGCATTTTTATTTTAAGTATTGCTTTGCTACGGTGATGGTTGCTTATTCAGCCTGATCTATCTTAATCAACCTAAAATTACAGCGTCAATCCTAGACAGATTAACGGTAGAACACCTTAAAAATAGGCAGAATAAAAACGTGAAAGTATAAAAAAGCGCTCATCGTGATGAGCGCTTTGGTGTCATTTTTAAATTTACAAGCTCATATCAGCACTGAGCGCCAATGGATTTGGCAAAATTTTTGCCAATTGGCGGCATAAATCTGTCAACTCAGCAGCATCATTCGGCATTAAAGTAATATGCCCAATTTTACGACCTTCACGCTCAGTTTTATTGTACAAATGCAAATGTGCGCCATTCAATGCCAACACATCTTCAGTTTTGGGATGCTGACCAATAATATTGACCATCACCGTTGGACGTACCACTTCAGTTGAGCCTAACGGTAAACCTGCTACAGCACGAATATGGTTCTCAAACTGCGAACACACCGCGCCTTCAATTGACCAGTGACCTGAGTTATGCACACGAGGTGCCATCTCGTTGGCATACAAGCCCTTGTCAGTGACAAATAGCTCTAACGTCAACACACCTACATAATTCAAGTGATTGAGCAGGCGAGTGATATAGTCTTGTGCCGCAGGCTGCAAGTCAGCGCTGTTTGGTGCAGGGACAATCGAATGCGACAAAATACCGTTGTGATGATGGTTTTCTGCCAATGGCCAAGTTTTTACTTCACCATTTTGACCACGCACCGCAATAATAGATACTTCACGTGAAAAAGTAACAAAACTTTCTGCAATCAAGCTGCCTGCAGGGCCAAGTTCCGCCCATGCTTGTTCAATCTGATCGGCACTGCGCAGTACAAACTGACCTTTGCCATCATAGCCACCTGTTGCGGTTTTGAGCACAATTGGCAGACCGAGTTCAGCTACAGCAGCCTGTAAACTTTCTAGCGAGTTGACCGCTTTATACGGCGCAACAGGAATCGCCAATTCATCAAATAAGCCTTTTTCCAGCAAGCGGTTTTGGGCAATTGCCAAAGCCTGACGTGGTGGATGCAAGTCTTTGTGCTTAATCAATACATCAACATCAGCCAACGGAGTATTTTCAAACTCAAGGCTGAATACATCGGCACTGTGTATAAAATCTTGTAGGCTATTTTCGCTTTTGCTGGCAAAAACCTGACCCAAGGTTGCCGCTGGGCAATCTGGACTGGCTTCAAAAAAGGTACATTGAATATTTAAGGGTAAAGCCGCTTGTGCCATCATGCGACCCAATTGACCGCCACCAAAAATACCGATGGTCTTATCCATAGTAATTGTCCCGCTTAAGCCTGACCTGGAATATTGTTGCTTGAAACTTTCTCAGTTTGCGCGGCACGGAAATTGGCAACATTTTGTGCAATTTCTGGACGGGTTAAACCTAAAATTTGGGCTGCCATAATTGCCGCATTGGTTGCTCCCGCAGGACCAATCGCCAATGTACCTACGGCAATACCTGCAGGCATTTGCACAATTGAAAGTAATGAATCGACACCATTTAAAATTGAAGATTTCACTGGCACACCCAAAACAGGTAAATCAGTTTTGGCTGCACACATACCCGGTAAGTGTGCGGCACCACCAGCGCCTGCAATAATCACCTGAATGCCACGATCACGCGCTTGTTCAGCATATTCAAATAAGCGATCTGGGGTACGGTGTGCAGAAACGACTTCCGCTTCAAATGGGACACCAAGCTGCTTCAGCATATTGGCAGTGTGTTCGAGAGTTGCCCAATCCGATTGAGAACCCATGATAATTCCAACGAGAGGAGCGTCTTGTGCAGCGGCCGCGTTCATTACAAATATTCCAGAAACGAAACTAAGGAAAGAGAAATTCAGGCGAGAAAGCCAAGCTTGAATAAGAACTCCACATTATAGACTGATTTTTCGACTTGTTAAAATTGAACACGGCGACTCAACCGACTTTTTTGATTATTTTTATCTGGTTATTTTCTAATAATTAACCACAGGCTCACACCATTGCAGCTACGCGAGCTGTTTAAGCCATGCAAAAGCACCATTTTAAGATGCTCGAAACACAAAATATACGCAGCCACATAAACATAAAGCTGCCCATAAATAATCCAGTTTAAAAGGTTGCTTAAACAAAAAAATCATAAACGGGACAAACACCAATAAAGTCACAACTTCTTGGGTAATTTTCATTTGACCTACCGCCCAGCCATGCTGCGCCAGCAAACGGGTAGCAGGAATCATCAAACTGTATTCAAACAGGGCGATCACCCAACTGAATAAAATAGCCTGCCACAGCGGCGCATCATGTGGTAAAAACTTGAGATGACCATACCACGCCAAGGTCATAAAACAGTTTGCAACCACCAAAAGTAAAAATGCTGAAGACATTGTGTCGTACTATCTTAAAAATTCAGTTTTATTTTACGAGCTATTTGCCATGAAAAATGCAAGAGCAGCAATTTTTTACATCGTTTGGCGCAGATTCAGCGCTGAAAAATCCCTGAAATGAGATACAAGAATCACTATCTTTTCGCCAAAACCCTTGCTATCGTTGCTTCAAATCAAGTTAATCACGACAACAGCACAAAAATACGTGATGTGTCTATAAAAAGCAGTGGAGTAAGGCGGAATGCATCTGCATATTTTGGGTATTTGTGGCACATTTATGGGCTCATTGGCACTTTTGGCCCGCGATTTAGGACATACCGTCACAGGTTCAGACCAAAACGTCTATCCACCGATGTCGACTCAACTGGAAAATGCAGGCATTACCTTAATGCAAGGTTATGACCGCAGCCATTTACAACCGCATCCAGATTTAGTGATTGTGGGCAATGCCATGAAACGTGGGATTGATGCGGTTGAATACATGCTGAATGCAGGTTTACCGTATATTTCTGGCCCGCAATTTTTGGCCGATCATGTCTTGCAAGGCAAACACGTACTGGGCGTTGCAGGCACGCACGGCAAAACCACCACCACCACCATGTTGGCGTGGGTATTGGATCAGGCAGGCTTAGAACCGGGCTTTTTAATTGGCGGCGTTCCTTTAGGCTTTAGTGAAAGTGCACGTTTGGGTGCAGGCAAGTATTTCTGTGTCGAAGCCGATGAATACGACTCTGCGTTTTTTGATAAACGCTCCAAGTTCGTACATTACCATCCTAAAACCGCCATTTTAAATAACCTTGAATTTGACCATGCCGATATTTTTGATGATTTGGCCGCAATTCAAAAACAATTCCATCATTTGGTGCGTACCATCCCAAGTGAAGGGCGCATTATTGCCCCAATTACAGAAACCCATATTGATGAAGTGTTAGAAATGGGTTGCTGGACACCTGTGCTACGTACTTCGCTCAATGCAGATCCACAAGCGGAACTGTATGCAGAACAACTTGCAGCAGATGGTTCACATTTTAAAGTTCTGAAAAATGGTGTGCTACAAGGTGAAGTGCGCTGGAATATGACTGGGCAACACAGTGTCGCCAATGCCTTGGCAACCATCGCCGCAGCAGAGCATGTTGGGGTTGCAATTGAAACCGCATGTGCAGCGCTGTCCAATTTTGGTGGGGTGAAACGCCGTATGGAGTTATTAGGCACCATACGCGGCATTGAAGTCTATGATGACTTTGCCCACCATCCAACCGCAATTGAAACCACACTGGACGGCGCACGTAAGCGTTTGGGTGAGCGTAAGCTTTGGGCGATTATTGAACCACGTTCCAACACCATGCGCATGGGCAGTCATAAAGAGGGCTTGGCAGATTCAGCACGTTTGGCGGATGCTGTGATTTGGTATCAACCTGAAGGTTTAGACTGGGATTTACAGCCTGTGGTTGCGGCTGCTCGCAATCATGCGGTGGTGGCCAATACTTTGGATGAAATTATTCAAAAAATCGTGAGCCAAGCAGGTGAGGGCGATGCAGTGGTGATTATGTCAAATGGTGGATTTGGTGGTTTACATCAAAAACTCATTCAAGCGTTGCAACACACGGCTTAAAATCGCTTAAACTGATTTAAAACTCTTTCAAAAAAAATCCCCTGTTTTTGGCAAAAAATAGGGGATTTTTATATTAATTATAAATTTATATATTATAATTATTAAAAGCAACAATACTGCTCATGAACTTGTCATCTTGACCTGTTACTTTAAAAAGATTACATCCTGCGAGCATGACGGTTGCTACAGGTTGGCTGCTGGATGTCTTTCATCATTATTACTAAGAAGGATGGTCACAATGTCAAAAACAATGAAAGCCATGGTCTACCACGGCGCCAATGATATTCGTTTTGAAGAACGCCCACGTCCAGAAATTTTACAACCAACAGATGCCGTGATTCGTCTCACCAAAACTACAATTTGCGGTACTGACTTAGGTATTTGGAAAGGTAAAAACCCAGAAATTCAAGACACTGCAGTTGCCAAGACAGGGCTATTTGATGGCCGTATTTTAGGTCACGAAGGTATCGGGATTGTTGAAGAAGTCGGTTCGGCAGTCAAAAATTTCAAAAAAGGCGACAAGGTCATTATTTCTTGTGTCAGCCGTTGTGGTACTTGTGAAAACTGTCAAAAACAACTCTATGCACACTGCCAAAATGAAGGCGGTTGGATCATGGGATATATGATTGATGGTACTCATGCTGAATATGTCCGTACTCCATTTGCAGACACTTCTTTATATTTGCTGCCTGAAGGTTTAAATGAAGAAGTTGCGGTTTTCTTGTCTGATGTATTGCCAACTTCACATGAAATTGGTGTGCAATACGGCAATGTTAAACCTGGTGATACCATTGCAATTGTGGGTACAGGTCCAATTGGCATGGGTTGTCTGCTTACCGCACAGTTCTATTCTCCTGCACAAATTATCGCAGTCGATATGGACGATAACCGCTTGGCGATGGCAAAAGAGTTGGGTGCAACCTATACCATTAACTCTGCCAAAGAAGATGCGGTACAACGTATTTTAGAGATTACAGGTGGTCGCGGGGTAGACTGTGCCATGGAAGCTGTAGGTGTCGAAGCCACTTGGGATATTTGCCAAAATGTCGTGAAAGAGGGCGGACATATTGCCAATGTGGGCGTACATGGTAAGTCGGTAAATTTTGAGTTAAACAAACTCTGGATTAAAAACCTGACCATCACTACGGGTTTGGTGAATACCAATACGACAGGTATGCTGTTAAAAACCTGCTGTTCAGGCAAATTACCTTTAGAAAAACTGGCAACGCACCATTTTAAATTCTCTGAATTTGAAAAAGCCTATGATGTGTTTAAACATGCTTCAGATGAAAATGCCATGAAAGTGATGATTAATTACGAATAATCTTGGCTTAACTATGTTACAAAAAAGCCAATCTACGCGCTGTGGATTGGCTTTTTTGGGCTTTTATAATATTTTCAAGAAAATTTTAGACTGCACGACAGACGAAGTCTGCATGCTGTTTTAATACCAACACATTAGATTATTTCAACGTAGAAAGACTTTTAAGCCACGACATCAGCATATTGTGTATCTGTTTCAAAAGCCGTCTCAATATAAGAGCACACGGGTACAATTTTTAGCTGCTTTTCACGTGCAAAGGCGACCAAAATATCTAATAGCTGACGGGCAACCCCTTGACCTCGTAATGTCAGATCGACCCAAGTGTGATCTGCTAAAATAGTGTGATCATCTTGATATTGATAAGTAATTTCAGCGATATGCCGACCATCTCGTTCAATAAAAAACTCGCCACCGCGTTGGGTTTTTTGATGTTGAATTTGCATAAGTCCACCTATCAAACTAAATCTATTTTTTCAATTTGCCACACTCTTTACGAAATATTGTGCTGAATTTGTACAAATTAAAGTGATTTACCATACAGAATAAATTGCACAACACTTAAAATTATGTAATTCTTTACGCAGATTTAGGCAGCGTCCTAATCCCAAATTATGTTGAACAAGGGGAGTAGCCTCCTCCAAGCGTTAAAATATAACTTTAACGTGTCAGCGTTTCGTCATTACACTTTGCAAAAAGTCGGACGCTGAGCATAGTGCACATACTTGTTGATACAAGTCCGCTCTATGTAGGCAAGACCTTGATCATGTTGTTACAGATGTTTGAAATCATCTGACAACAGGTCAAGGTTTTTTTGTGGCCAGTTGTTGGATGTGGAGATTGTATGGAATCCATCGGCAATTTATGGCTATATCTGGTCTTTTTTGCAATTGTTGCAGTCATGCTCGCCATTGACTTCTTAGGCTTTAAACAAAAAGCAGGCGAATCGGTCAAAGTCAAAACCGCTGCGTATTGGAGTATCGCCTGGGTCAGTGTGGCAGCTTTATTTGGTGGCGGTTTATGGCTGTATCTTAAACACAGCGTTGGGCTAGAAGTCGCCAACACCAAAGTCATGGAATACTTTGCGGGTTATTTGCTGGAAAAATCACTGGCGATTGATAATGTATTCGTTTGGTTGATGATCTTCGCCGCATTCGCCATCCCACCGGGCTTACAGCGTAAAATTTTACTCTACGGCGTACTGGGCGCAATTATTCTCAGAACCATTTTTATTTTTATTGGAGCTTGGTTTGTACAAGAATTCTCCTGGATTTTGTATATTTTTGGCGCATTTTTGGTCTACACAGGCTTTAAATTCTTAAAAGGTCCAGAGCAAGAAGCCAGCAATATTGAAGATATGGCGTTGTTGAAATGGCTACGCAAACACATGCGTATTACCCCAACACTGGAAAAAGATCAGTTTTTTGTGCGCCAAAATGGTGTACTTTGGGCAACGCCATTATTTTTAGTTTTAATTTTGGTCGAAGCATCTGACGTTATTTTTGCCGTGGATTCTATCCCTGCAATTTTTGCCGTGACCACCGATCCCTTTATTGTACTCACCGCAAATCTTATGGCTATTTTGGGCTTACGTGCCATGTTTTTCTTGCTCTCAGGAGCAGCCACTAAAATGCATTATTTGCCGTATGGACTGGGTTTAATTCTGCTATTTATTGGCTTTAAAATGCTGATGTTAGATGTATTCCACATGCCTATCTGGATTTCACTCGGCTTTATTGTACTCGTACTGACAATCACTGCGTGGTTATCAATTCGACATAGTCGAAAACACCATGAAACCACATTATAAAATTTAACAGTCCTCATCATCGTTGCAAGCCTTCTTTCGAGAGGGCTTTTTTATATCAATTGAGCTAAGTTTTAATTTACCGTACGATAAATTTTATCATACTGCTACAAGCCACATTTAAGGTACAATCTCTTGAAAAAATGAAAAATGTAGGTTGTTTTATGCCATCTCCTGTACAACGCACCGCAATTCGTGGTCGCTTTCTTGATTTCAAAAACTGTACCAGCCAAGCCGATCAAATTTCAGAACAAGTCCGTTATGTAGACGATGGCTTGTTAATTTGCGAACAAGGCAAAATTCAGTGGTTTGGTTCATGGCAAGAAGGGCAGGCACAGCTAAACGCCAACACTGAGTTCCAACATTATCCTGACCATCTCATTGTGCCTGGCTTCATCGACACCCATATTCATTTTCCACAGACTGAAATGATTGGCGCGTATGGTGAACAATTACTGGAATGGCTGAATACTTATACTTTTCCGACTGAACTGCAATTTGCAGATAAAGCCTATGCTGATCAGATTGCACAATTTTTTGTGCAGGAATTACTGAAAAATGGCACCACCACAGCTTTGGTGTTTTGTACGGTACATCCTGAATCGGTAGATGCGTTGTTTGAAGCGGCAGCACAACATCAAATGCGTTTAATTGCAGGTAAAGTGCTGATGGATCGGCATGCACCCGAAGCATTGTGTGACAGCGCAGACTCAGGCTATGCAGACTCTAAAGCGTTGATTGAAAAATGGCATGGAAAAGGGCGTAACCTCTATGCGATTACACCACGTTTTGCGCCAACTTCCAGCCCTGAACAACTGGCACGGGCAGGGCAACTCAAAGCCGAATACCCCGATGTTTATGTGCATACCCATTTAAGTGAAAATCACAATGAAATTGCGTGGGTCAAACAATTATTTCCAGAGCAAAATGGATATTTAGATGTTTATCATCACTATGGTTTAACAGGTTCACGTTCGGTTTTTGCGCATTGTGTGCATTTAGAAGAACATGAATGGCAATGTCTGCATCATACCGATTCTGCAATTGCTTTTTGCCCAAGCTCCAATTTATTTTTGGGCAGCGGTTTATTTCCACTGCATAAAACTTGGGAGCGACAGGTGAAAGTTGGTTTAGGTACAGATATTGGTGCAGGTACCTCGTTTAATGTACTGCATATCCTCAATGAAGCCTATAAAGTGCAACAACTGCAAGGAGCAAAACTCTCTGCTTTTGAAGCGCTGTATCACGCCACATTAGGCGCTGCCAAAGCTTTGGACTTAGACGATAAGCTGGGGAATTTTAAGGTAGGCAAAGAAGCCGATTTTGTGGTGCTGGATTTAAATGCCACCACTTTACAACGCTTACGACAACAACGTGCCAAACATCTTGAAGATGCATTATTTGCCCTTATTACTTTAGCAGATGACCGTAATATTCATGCGACCTATATTTATGGACAACGTGCCTACTACCAACCCAATCAAAACTCAGCAGCAGGTGGCTAAACCTGCGCAATCCTCGTATATAAAACCCATCGGATGGGCAATGCTGATACTCGGTTGTGCTTTGTTGTTACGCTCAGATTCTCACTCAGCACAAAAATGATGCTATTTTAACCATGCAAGCACGTGCAACATCGCGCAAGATATATTAAAATTAGCGCATATTTTGGGGTGTTGCAGGTCAACACCTTTTTTATTTTTGCTTTTTAGGTATCTACCCATGACAGTTGAAATGCAGGTTTTGATTTCTGCAGAAGAAATCCAAACAAAAGTTCAGGAACTTGGTCAAAAAATTAATGCTCACTATGCCAATAGCTACAAAGAGTTGGTTTTAATTGGCTTATTACGTGGTTCTGTATTGTTCATGGCAGATTTATGCCGCACCATTCAAAAGCCGCATGAACTGGATTTTATGACTGTATCCAGCTACGGCGGAGGTACTGTGTCATCGCGTGATGTGAAAATTTTAAAAGATTTGGATGGTGAAATTCGCGGTAAAGATGTCTTGGTGGTTGAAGATATTATCGACTCGGGCAACACCCTAAATAAAGTGATGGAAATTTTGCAAACCCGTGAGCCAAATTCAATTGAGCTGTGTACCTTAATTAGCAAGCCATCACGCCGTGAAATTGAGCTTGAAGTTAAATTTATGGGCTTTGAAATTGAAGATAAGTTTATTGTCGGTTATGGCTTGGATTATGACCAAAAATATCGTCATATTCCGTTTATTGGCGAAATTGGCTTATAAAACAAATACGCCTCGCTTTAAAAAAGTGATCGTTTCAGATCACTTTTTTTTATGGCTGAAATTTGCATTTCATCTATCTAACAGGACAAAAACACTACATGCTGTAGCATTATTCGACTATTTTCCTTGGGATTTTTCGGCAAAGATAAGTCTGAAACATGATGTAAAACATAAACAAAGATAACAAGGAGCTGCTCATGTGGTCATTAATTGTCGCAATTGTGGTGGGTTTTATTGCAGGTCTAATCGCCCGCGCGATTCATCCTGGAGATGATAAAGCAGGGTTTATTGTCACCACCTTACTTGGGATTGCAGGGTCTTTATTGGCAACCTATGCAGGGCGTATGATGGGATTGTACGGTGATGGTTCTGCCGCAGGCTTTATTGCCTCCATCATTGGTGCGCTGATTATTCTATTTATTTATAATACGTTCATGAAAAAATCGCGTGCTTAAATCCTGTATTAACGACTGTAATTTTTCAGTCAAACATCTTCTCTCTCAATAAAAAAACCGCCTAAAAATTGAGGCGGTTTTTTTATATCTACTTCGCAATCACAAATTTCAGGTTTGCTCCGATACACACTACACAATTTTAGTTGCCAATATCAGATAAAAAATTAGCCGTTCTTAAAGACCAAATTCTTTAAAAATCTGTTCAATTTGTGCCGCAGGATATGCTCCCATAACTTTAAAGCCATTCGAGAAAATAATCGCAGGCGTACCGTTTACACCTAAACGATGCGCTAAAACAATGTTGCGCTCCACAGGGTTGGCACAACTGCTTTGACTTGTAGGCAATTGTGCTTTTGTGATCAGATTTTCCCAAGCAAGAGCAGGGTTTTTCTCACAATACACCTGTTTAGACGGCGCAACAGATTGCGCTTTTAACGGCAAAATAAAGGTATAGATTGTAATGTTGTCCAGCTTTTTCAGTTCAGCCTCAAGCTGTTTACAATATGGGCAATTTGGGTCAGAAAAGATCGCAATCTGACGTTTTCCCGTACCTCGCACACTTTTGATCGCATCTTGTAACGGTAACTTTTTCCAATCCACACTGTTTTGTTGAATCAATAAATCTTTGGTCAGGTTATGCTGATCCTTTAAACGAATCATTGAACCCGCCAAAATATGTTGCGCATCTTCATTCAAATACACCACTTGACCATCCATAGAGGCACTATAAACACCTTTCATTTCTGTGGCTTGAATATTGTCTAATTTCAGTTGCGGATGCTGTTGTTTGACATTTTTACTAACCGTTGCAACATCGGCCATGCTCACGGCGCTGCATAATCCCATTAAGGCAGCTAAACTCAATTGTTTAATCATGTGTTTTCATCTAAATAAAGTAAATTTAGCCTGATTCTAAGCTGAAAGATGCACAGAATTCAGCATTTTTAAGCCAGAATTACGCAATTGCTACAACTCATTTTTGCCATGCAACGCTTTAGGTTTCACGTGGAACATTCAAGTCTGATGGTGGATTAATTTCTACTGAAATATGGACAATTTCTTCATGAATGGCGAGAGCAGTGCGGACTTGATCTGCGTCTAAATCGTGTGCGGTTTCCAATGCCAAAATACAGGAAAATTTACCCTGTCCAACTTTCCAAACATGCAAGTCTGTAATCATCACACTGACTGGTAACTCTGCAATCACTTCACGAATTTCATCCACCACAGGATGATCCATTTCTGCATCCAGCAATGTTTTCCCTGTTTCCTGCATCAAACCTATTGCCCAACGCGCCACTAAAATTGAACCAACAATACCTAACAGTGCATCTAGAAAATCCCAGCCCCAATATTTACCCGCAATTAAAGCAATAATTGCAAAAATTGAAGTCACCGCATCTGCCACCACATGCATAAAGGCAGCTTTCTGATTTAGGTCATGGCTATCATGCGTATGCTCATGATGGTGATGGTGATGGTGATGGTGATGGTGATGGTGATCATCTTCATGTAATAACCATGCACAAATCAAATTGACCAATAACCCTAAAATCGCAATTGGAATGGCTTGGTTATACTGAATATCAACAGGAAAAAATAAACGCTCGATAGAGTGAATTGCCATAAATGCAGCCACCACCACCAATAAAATGGCACTGCTATAGCCAGCTAAAATTTCAATTTTCCATGTACCAAAACTAAACCGCGTATCGGCTGCATAATGACGTGCTGCCCGATAGGCAAAATAAGCCAAACCTAGCGCCAGCATGTGTGAACTCATGTGCCAGCCATCTGCCAGCAAAGCCATGGAATGAAAAATCCAGCCACCCAAGATTTCCAAGAACATCATGACAGCCGTCAGCAAAGCCGCATATAATATTTTATTCTGCGCCAGCGGATTGCCTTGATCGAATTGATGTGGATGGATACGATGAGAGTGTTGCTGACGCATAATGGGAAATCATTGTTAAATATACTCTCCTAGAGTATATAGAAATTGAGGTGATGTGTTGGGTCATTTACATACAGATAAGAAAATTTTAAATCGCGTCAAACGTCTACAAGGGCAAATTGGGGCAGTGGAACAAGCACTTCACAATCCTGATCATGGCTGTATTGAAGTTTTACAACAAGTCGCAGCTATTAAAGGTGCGGTCAATGGTTTGATGAATGAGTTAATCGAATCGCATTTGCGTCATCATGTGATTGGTGATCAATGCGCGATTGATGAACATGAACTGGAAGAGTTTATGAAACTGCTAAAACGCTATGCTTAAACACAAATAGGCTTGACCAGATTCAAGGCTTGTCTTTACACTGAGTGATATTTCTCACTATATGAGACTAAACTCAAGAGTTTAGCCATCAATCGAGTTTTTTATGACTCAATCTCAATCTTGGCATCCTTTCGTGATGATCAGCCTCGCCCTGATTATTGGCACCATGGGCACGGCACTTGCAAGCCCGCTGTATCCAATTTATCAGGAATTGTGGCAGCTTTTACCCAGCCATATCACCTTTATTTTTGTGGCGTATATGCTCGGTTGTTTGGCTACCTTGCTCTTTTTAGGGCGTACCAGCAACAGTATCGGCTTCTTAAAAACCTTAGAATTGGGTTTAGTGATCATCACCCTCGGACTGATTCTGTCTATGTTTGCCACCAATGCACTTTGGCTTGCTTTGGGGCGTTTTGTGATTGGAATTGCTTCAGGTCTTATGACTACATCGGCGTTAATTGGCTTAATGTGGAGTATCCCCGAATCACATAAAGCACATGCGCCACAGCTCAGTTCAGTCATTACCGCAGTCGGGTTTGGCTTAGGTCCTTTGCTCGGTGGTGGTGTGGCACAATTTTCAGCAGCGCCTTTGTTTAGTCCATATATTCCTGTCATTTTGGGTGCAGTACTGTGTTTTATTGGATTGTTACGTTTAGCACCGCCTGAATTTACGCCACAAGCCTTCTCGATTGCCCCAAAATTAGAACGCCCAGAACCACGCTTTCATGCAGAATTTTATATTACAGGTTTAACCGCATTCTGTGCCTTTGCTGCCTTTAGTTTATTTGCTTCGCTCTCTCCCTCTTTTGTGCAAGTGATTATTCCGTGGCACGGGCCTTTGGTCAGTGGTTTGGCCATCACCTGTATTTTGCTGATTTCAGCGCTGGTGCAGTATTTTTCTAAAGCCATTCCTGCACAAAAATGTCTAAATTATGGGCTGTATTTGCTGTTATTGAGTTTATTGGTACTCGGTTTATGCATGTATTTACACTGGAGTTTTCTATTTTTTGTGAGTGATGTGCTGCTAGGCATAGGACACGGGTTGGCATTGATTGGCGCTTTTGGTTTAATTCATGCCATGACCAATCTGCAGAATCGTGCTGCAGTGATGTCGACCTATTTATTTGTGGGCTATTTAGGCACGATTCTGCCAATTATTGCAGTCGGTTATCTGGCCGATCATTTCGGTTTAACCACCGCCGTACTTAGCTTTTGTGCAGCCATCTGCTTACTGTGTGGCTACATCATTATTTGGTATCGCCAGTTGCAGAACAAACCTGTTTTAGGATGAAGTTTCATCTAAACGACAAACTAAAATCAGGACAAGGTTTGGATCAGCTGAGTTTATTCAAATATTCAAACCTTGTAGATGAATGGGACTATGTCTTCTATTTTGATCTCAAACTCAATAGCCATTATTTTTCATTGATGGTTTGATGCTCTAATTCTTTGGTTAGGAAGTAATTCAAAAAGGTTCGAATGACAGCAATGATCGCCAATTTAATTAGGCTATCTAAATCTGGATCTACCGTGGTGGCTAAAATATCTGCAGCCAACTGAAATTCAAGCGCCGTCGCAAGCCAATCCCCAAAACAATAACGTGCAGTACGCCCCGATTTTAATTGAACCAGCACCCATAAAGTTTTAACTAGACCAATCACCACACAAATCACAGAAATGGCTTCGAGTGACAATTGCAAAAAATGAACCGAAGAAATGAGTATTTCACGTAAAAAAGCCAGTTCAAACATCCAAATACCTCCATCAGAGATTTCATCTCGTGCATTTAGGATTGAATTGAGCGCCAATTTTTGATTATTTTCTCATCATAGCTTTAAATGCTGCGGTTTAAAAAGACTTACGTGATTATTGATGGGTTTTCATAAAGATAAATTGAAACGTTTAAATATGACATAAGTTAGATTGGGCTTGTGCCGAATGAGAAACTAAACATTAACGAATAGGCTGATTTTTAGTAGCAGATCACCCCAAATAGGATAATAAAAAAGCACTAAGCCACTCAAACTTAATGCTATTTTTGTATCAAATCAGGAAGTAATCGCTAAAAATCATTTCCCAATACAAAACGATCCAAAAATCTTGCCCAACAAATCATCTGCAGAAAAATCACCAGTGATCTCACCCAAAGCATTCTGTGCAAGACGTAACGACTCGGCTACTAATTCCCCCGCATGATAGACCACCAACTGCTCACGTGCTTCAGCCAAATACTGCTGCGTGCGTTTCATTGCGTCTAAATGACGGGTACGTGCAATAAAGGTATCTTCTTCAGGCTGAAAGCCTGCATGCGCTGTAATCGCCTCTATGAGCGATTGAACACCTGTTTCTTGTTTGGCCGACACAGTAATATGTCTAAAACCATTAAAATCTGAAATTGTAGCTTGTACACCAGTTAAATCGCATTTATTGCCAATCAACATCAAACGCTTCGGTTCAATATGTTCAGCAAAATAATGCTGTGCCAATTGCAACGGATCTTCGTTTTGGCTCAAGTCATAGACCAATAACAATAAATCCGCCTGTTCAATTTCTTTAATTGCACGGCGAATCCCTTCCTGCTCCACAATATCCCCTGTTTCACGTAAACCTGCGGTATCGGTCAGGGTAATTGGTAAGCCATTTAGGGTAATTTTTTCATGCAATACGTCACGAGTAGTTCCCGCAATATCAGTCACAATTGCACGTTCAATACCCGCCAAGGCATTGAGTAGAGAAGATTTACCTGCATTCGGTTTGCCCGCAATCACTACCTGCAGACCTTCACGCAACAATTGTCCCTGACGCGCAGATTGTTGCACAGCAGTCACCGAAGTAGCCACTTCATCTAGCAAATTAAGGATTTTCCCATCGGCCAAAAAGTCAATTTCTTCTTCAGGAAAATCAATAGCAGCTTCAACATGCAAACGTAAATGAATTAACTGTTCTAGCACAGTATTCACTTTGGTGGAAAAAGCCCCTTGAAGGGAACGCACTGCAGAACGCGCAGCGGCTTGTGAAGTGGCATCAATTAAATCGGCAATGGCTTCGGCCTGTACCAAATCCAGCTTGCCATTTTCAAAGGCGCGCATCGAAAATTCACCCGCTTTGGCAGCCGTTGCACCGAGTTCCAGTAAACGTGCCAATAAAGCATTTTGAATCACTGGGCCACCATGCCCTTGTAGTTCCACCACATCTTCGCCAGTAAATGAATGAGGATTGGGGAAACAAATCACCAAACCTTCATCCATGACTTCATTGGCTGCATCGTAAAACTGGCGAAAACCTGCGTAACGTGCTTTGGGTAAGTCTTTTTGGGTCAAGGCTGCGGCAATCGCATAGGCTTTGGATCCCGACAGGCGAATCACCCCCACACCACCACGGCCAGGTGGAGTCGCGATTGCGGCAATGGTGCTGCGGTTATACATAAAATTCACCTAAAACTTTCAAAATATATGCAAAGAAAAATCCGCCTAAGATTACCATCTTAAGCGGATTTATTCAGCAGCTCAGCCATACTTAATTGACTGGAGTTGCCTCTTCTCGTTTAGCGCGGTCTTTTTCAACACTTTTGTTGATCAAGCTTTGCTGCAAAATCGTAATCAAGTTGTTGACAATCCAGTACAGAACTAGACCTGCAGGGAAGAACAATAAGAATACGGTAAATACCACAGGCATAATGCGGAAGATTTTTGCCTGCATTGGATCTGTTGGCTGTGGGTTCAACATTTGTTGAACATACATGGTCACACCCATCAACAATGGCAAGATAAACCAAGGGTCCATTGCCGATAAGTCTTGAATCCAACCTAACCACGGTGCATGGCGTAACTCTACCGATTCCATCAATACCCAGTACAAGGCAAGGAAAATTGGCATTTGTAGTAACAATGGCAAACAACCTGACAGTGGATTCACTTGTTCACGTTTATAAAGTGCCATCATTTCTTGCGAGAAACGCATACGGTCTTCGCCAAATTCTTCTTTCATGCGCTGCATTTCTGGTGCAATCACACGCATTTTCGCCATAGAACGATAGCTCTTAGACGATAACGGCCAAAGAATCAGTTTGACAAGAACGGTTAATAAGATGATTGACCAACCCCAGTTGCCCACTAAACCATGGAAGAATTGCAAACCAATAAACAATAATTTTGCAATTGGCCATAACCAGCCATAATCCACAGTTTGGTTCAAACCTGTCGCCAAATCTTTCAATTCAGACTGAATTTTTGGACCAGAGTAGAAGGTCGCATCAACTTCTGCCACCGTACCTGCAGGGACATTAATGGTTGGCGAGGTAAAACCAATGATGTTCATTTCATCGCTAGATTTACGTGATTCCAACTTCGCTGCATACGGTTGACCATCGGCCTGCGTCAATTTTAACTGCCCCGGAACCCATGCACTCACGAAATAGTGCTGAACCACGGCCACCCAACCACCTGTTGCATCGACATTCAATTTTTCGTCATTAAAATTGTCAAATTTCAACTTGTTGTAGTGTTCTTCAGGTGTTCCCCATGCGCCGCCAAGGAAAGTACCCAAGGTAAAAATACCTTGATCTGACTTGCCTGGATCATCTGAATTATCACGTTTCAACTGACCAAACATCTGACCTTGCCAGTTTTGGCTGCTGCGGTTAATCACTTTGTGATTCACCAGCACAGGATATTCACCTTCAGTAAAACTAAAGGTTTTAATGATTTCTACACCATCGGCAGTTTTATATACCATTGGGACAGTTAAAGTTTTAACTGTTTCACCCGCTTTATTTTTGCTTTCTTTGGCATCGGCTAAGCTATAAGTCGATTTTTCAATTTCATAGCTTGGGCGGCCATTACGGCTACTGTCTGGACCATTCAGCCCGATTAACCCAGATTGCGCGACATAGGTGCGCTTAGCATCGCTTTCCAGCATGACGAAAGGATCGTCACTGTCTTTATTTTTGTCATGATTGAGTAATTCAACACGAACAATATCACCACCTTTCGGATTGATCCAAAGATGATAAAGGTCAGTTTGTACTGAAATAAGCTGCTGACTTACAGGTGCTGTGGCATCGGTTGTTTGCTGTGCAGGAATATTTGCTTGCGGTACATCAGAAGCTGCTGTAGCCGTTTGGGCATTCGGCAAATCTGCAGACACTTCATGTGAAACAACGGCAGTTTTTTGCTGCGGTGCTGTTTCAGCATTTCCATAATCTTTTTGCCACGCCAAAATGAGCAAATATGCGACGACAAACATGGCCCCGAGAATTGCAAACCTGGCCCATTGTTGCATATCTATTACCCCAAGTGGTTAGAGTGATTTTGGTTCAATAAACGATCACGAAAGGGTACAGTAATGTGATGCGTTTGAGAATCTATTTGCTGAAATGAAATAAAACGAATGACTTTTGGCGGCACCGGATCATAGCCCGAACCACCCCACGGATGACAACGACAAATACGTTTTGTAGCCAGCCACACACCACGTACAGCACCATGCGTATGGACTGCTTCCAAAGAATATTGAGAACATGTTGGAATATAGCGACAGCGTGGTCCCAATAAAGGACTAATCGCGATCTGATAGAAACGTATCAACCAATGCAGTAAAAGTACCATTGGCCATCTCTACTTTTGTGGGGAGGGAGCTATTTTTGAATGCTTTTTGGCGAGACGTTGTAACTTCTGCCAAGCAAATTGTAATTGCTGATGCAATTCCGCATTAGATACCGTATCTACCCCAACTTTGGGCATTACCACAATATCTAAGTCATTTAATTGCTGTTGGTGTAAGCGAAAACTTTCGCGAGCAAGTCGTTTTACTCGATTTCGTTCGTGTGCACGACGCACTTTCTTTTTTGCAACGACAAGACCCAAACGGCTATTCGGCAGTTCGGAATGTTTTGCAAGAAATAAGAAATGGGGTTGATGCACTTTAAAAAGCGCACCATCAAACACACCTTTATAATCGGCAGCACAGCGTAATCTCAACTCTGTGCTGAAGCCATAAAGTGTTGTCATAACACCCAAGAGTCGGTTCAGCGTGACTGTATTAAACAGTTAAGCTGTGACGACCTTTTGCACGACGGCGAGCCAATACTTGACGACCAGCTTTAGTAGCCATACGAGCACGGAAACCATGAACGCGCTTACGCTTTAATTCAGATGGTTGAAATGTACGTTTCATATCGAAACTCCAAAAATGATCTTTCTATAAAGGTCCGCGATTTTAGTGCTCATTGCTTGAGCTGTCAATGAAAAACACGGTTTCTTGCAAAATAAGCCTAAATTTTTCTTTTTAACAAGTTTTCGCTCAATTGACTGGTTGATCATACAAATTAAAGTATACACAAGATAAGTAATTGTTTATGCTTGACTAATAAGTTATTAACAGTATTATTCACATAATTATCCACAAGCTTATTCTGTTTAATTTTAAAATTTTCGGTTTTGAATTTAAATTTAAATTTAAACTCAGATTGAATTATCCACAGTTGCAACGTTTCTTATAAATAAATTCAAATTTATAAATTTAAATTTATTACTATTAGGGACGCATTTTTCTGTTGAAAACCCAATTTTTCTTTTATAAAACAAAATTTTGAATTGTGGATATCTGTGTTTCTATAATTTTAATACTATGTGGATAACTTTGTGCTATATTTTATCCACACCTTGCGGATAAACTTATCCACACCACGTTTCAAATTTAAATTCAGGTTTAATGATTCCTTTTTTGAGCAATTTTGCTGATTTTGTCATGACAGATGTGGATAACTTGGTTAGAATGGCGACCCGCTCAGGCGGTCGAGAGAAGTTTTAAATTTAAAAATGGATTGGATAGGGGTTTCACATGCTTTGGACGGACTGCTTAAATCGCTTGCGACAAGAGCTCTCTGGAAATGTCTTTACAATGTGGATTCGCCCATTGGTGGCAGAAGAAGTTGAAGATACATTAAAACTTTATGCGCCTAATCCTTATTGGACGCGTTACATTCAAGAACATCATCTGGAATTGATTACTATTTTGGCAGAGCAGTTGTCTGAGGGACGCGTGCGTAAGGTCGAAATTTTAGTCGATTCGCGTCCAGGTGCAATTTTATCGGCCAGTGAACAACCTGCTACCACTACTGCTGCGCTGGAATCTAGCCCTGCGCCTGTGGCCAAGCCTAAACGTGAAAAAGAAGAAAGTTCTGCAAAAAGCCGTAAACGCCAACTCAATCCGTTATTTACCTTTTCCTTATTTGTGGAAGGTCGTTCTAACCAAATGGCTGCGGAAACCTGTCGCAAGGTATTGACCCAATTGGGGGCTTCACAGCACAACCCATTATTTTTGTATGGCCCAACAGGTTTGGGTAAAACTCACTTGATGCAAGCGGTGGGCAATGCTTTGTTGCAAGCCAAACCGAATGCACGGGTGATGTACATGACTGCAGAAAGTTTTGTGCAGGATTTTGTCAGCTCTTTGCAGCAGGGTAAGGTTGAAGAATTTAAGAAAAACTGCCGCTCTTTAGATTTGTTATTGGTGGATGACATTCACTTATTGGCAGGTAAAGAAGCCAGTTTGGTGGAGTTTTTCTATACCTTTAACGCTTTATTGGATGAATCTAAACAGATTATTTTGACTTCAGACCGTTATCCAAAAGAATTAACCGAATTGGATGCACGTTTGGTGTCACGTTTTTCTTGGGGCTTATCAGTCGGGGTAGAACCGCCAGATATTGAAACCCGAATTGAAATTTTATTAAAGAAAGCTGAAAGCAGCGCCGTAGATTTACCACGTAACTGTGCTTTATTTATTGCCCAGCAAGTGGTGGCCAATGTGCGTGAACTTGAAGGTGCACTCAATAAAGTGGTGGCAATTTCCCGTTTTAAAGGCACCCCAATCGATCTAGATGTGGTACGTGAATCTTTAAAAGATGTCTTGGCAATTCGCGCACGTACCATCAGTACCGAAAATATTCAGCGGGTGGTGAGTGAATATTTCCGCATTCCACTCAAAGAATTGGTGGGGCCAAAACGTACCCGTATTTATGCGCGTCCACGTCAGTTGGCAATGGGCTTGGCACGTGAGCTTACAGGTGACAGTTTCCCTGAAATTGGTATGGCATTTGGTGGGCGAGATCACAGTACCGTAATGCATGCCTGCGAAAAAGTACAAAGCCTGCGCGAAGAAGATCCAATCTTTAACGAAGACTATAAAAACCTGCAACGATTGTTGCAAAGTTGACCGAATTTGCTCAAATTCTGTTCTTGCCATGCGGCAGCTTTTGCCGCATAGTACACTGCTAAAAAACCTATTTTATACTCCAATCTTCAGTTGTTAGAGGAATGTACCGTGCGTTTAAAAATCGCGAAAGAAAGCTTACTGAATGTTCTGTCACATGTCGTAGGAGCGGTTGAACGTCGCCATACCTTAAATATTTTATCCAATGTCAAAGTTCAGGTGACTGAGCAAGCCTTAACCATTACTGGTTCGGACTTGGAAGTGGAATTGGTTGCCAGTACGAATCTGACTGAAGGGGCATGTTTACAGGCAGGGGAAACTACAGTGCCTGCACGTAAACTGATGGATATTTGTAAATCTTTACCAAGCGCAGCTTTGATTGATTTGCAAATCACTGAAGATCAGCGCTGTATTTTAAAATCGGGCAATAGCCGCTTTGTATTAGGTACTTTGCCTGCGGAAGATTATCCATTATTGGCTACAGAAAATGCTCAAGGTACGCAAGTGACGGTTACTGAGCGTGAGCTGAAGCGTTTGTTTGAAAAAACTGCGTTTGCGATGGCAGTGCAGGATGTACGCTTTTATTTAACGGGTACTTTGTTAGAAATTGATGAAAACCAATTGCGTGCTGTGACCACAGATGGTCACCGTTTGGCCTTGTGTGAAACAGCGGCATCTTCGACAGCTACTCAATTAATTCAAGCCATTGTGCCGCGTAAAGCTGTGGCTGAATTGCAGCGTTTGCTGAGCATTGAAGATGAACAACTGGCACTTTTAATTGGGCGTGAATTGCTGAATGTGACCATTCGCACCCCAAGCCGTGACAAAGAACAAGCAGAAATTACCGTGCGTTTTACCACTAAATTAATTGATGGTAAGTTCCCAGATTATCGCCGTGTGATTCCACGTGGTGGTGATAAAAACGTGCTGATCGCGCATGATGTATTTAAACAATCTTTACAGCGTGTGGCGATTTTAAGTAATGAAAAATTGCGTGGCGTATTCCTGAATTTTAGTGCGGACACCTTGCAATTACGTGCCAATAACCCAGAACAAGATGAAGCAATTGAAGATTTAGCGATTCAATATGCCGATTCACCGTTAGAAATGTCATTTAACGCACAGTATTTATTGGACGTATTAGGGGCATTGGATGGCGATGATGTATCGATGACCATGACCGAAGCCAATCAATCGGTATTGGTACAAGATCCAGCACATCAAGATCAAACCTATGTTGTGATGCCAATGCGTGTTTAAGTGAGCGGTTTATTTCAAGATTAAATCTAGCTGAATCATGCATATTACGCGTTTACATATCGAGCGTGTTCGGAACTTAAAAGCGGTTGCACTTCATGAGTTGCAGCCGTTTAACGTCTTTTATGGGCAAAATGGTTCGGGTAAAACCTCGATTTTAGAAGCGATTCATTTATTGGCGACAGGGCGTTCTTTTCGCACCCATATTCCTAAAAATTACATTCAGAACAGTAGCCAAGATGCGATTGTATTTGCTCAGTCATTGACTGAAAAAATTGGCATGCAAAAAATGGCATCGGGTGAGCAGTTGATTAAGGTCAATGGCGACCCTGTTGCGACCCAAGGGCAATTGGCTAAAATTCTGCCTTTACAACATATTGATCCACTCAGTACCGATATTATTGACCATGGTGCAAAACCACGACGGCAACTGTTGGACTGGTTGATGTTCCACGTGGAACCAGAGTTTTATCACGCTTGGCAATATTATTCACGTGCCTTAAAACAACGTAATAGTTTGCTTAAATCACAGCGACATTTAAGTCTGTCGGACTTGGAACCGTGGAACAAAATGCTCAGTGATTATGGTGAGATTTTGCATCGGCAGCGTTTGGGAACGGTGGAACAATGGCAGCAATTTTTTGCACAAGATTTACAGTATTTATTGCCTGATTTACACATTAGTCTGGAATACAGCGCAGGCTTTCATACCGAAACAGGCTTGTTGAATGATCTGTGCAATTATCATCAAAAAGATGTGGAACGTCGCTATACCGAATATGGGCCACACCGCGCCGATTTACGCTTAAAAACCCCAATGGGTGATGCCGATGTGGTGCTGTCACGTGGGCAGAAAAAGCTATTGATTATGGCATTAAAACTGTCACAGATTGCAATGCTGCATGCGTCTAATAAGGAAACTGTGGTATTATTAGATGATCTGACAGCAGAATTAGATTTAAGCGCACAACAACGTTTAATTGAACGATTAAGCCAATTGGGTAGTCAAGTTTTTATTACCACTTTAGATCATCAATCCGTGCAACAACACTTACAAGCGTTGTCGATTCCTTATCGCTTATTTCAGGTCGATCACGGAACGGTGCAGGCTGTTGAGCAATAATTTTTTTATCTTTGGATAGACCTATTTTTCACTAGGGAGAAACCATGAGTTCAGAAGATCAATCTGTCTCTACTACAGAACAAACCAATGAAAAGGCTTATGATTCCTCTAGTATCAAAGTATTGCGTGGCCTAGATGCTGTTCGTAAACGCCCAGGCATGTATATCGGTGATACAGATGATGGTACAGGTTTGCATCACATGGTGTTCGAGGTAGTCGATAACGCTATTGATGAAGCTTTGGCGGGTCATTGTGATGAAATTTTGGTGACTATCCATGAAGATGAATCTGTCAGCGTATCTGACAATGGTCGTGGTATCCCAACCGATATTCACCCTGAAGAAGGTGTCTCTGCAGCAGAGGTCATTCTGACCATTCTGCACGCAGGTGGTAAGTTTGATGACAACAGTTATAAAGTGTCGGGCGGTTTGCACGGCGTTGGTGTGTCGGTGGTCAATGCTTTATCGAGTAAACTTGAATTAACGATTAAACGCGCGGGTCAAATTCACCAACAGGAATACCGCCATGGTGATCCACAATATCCTTTAAAAGTAGTGGGCGACACTGAGCAATCAGGTACGACTGTGCGTTTTTGGCCAAGTGCTGAAACCTTTAGCCAAACCATTTTTAATGTGGATATTTTGGCACGCCGATTGCGTGAATTGTCTTTCTTAAACGCGGGCGTGCGTATTGTATTGCGTGATGAACGTGTCAATTTAGAACATATTTTTGACTATGAAGGTGGTTTGTCTGAATTTGTGAAATATATCAATGCAGGCAAAACCCATCTGAATGAAATTTTCCATTTCACGACACAGGCTGAAAACGGAATTACCGTAGAAGTTGCTTTGCAGTGGAATGATTCCTATCAGGAAAACGTACGTTGCTTTACCAATAACATTCCACAAAAAGACGGTGGAACGCATTTGGCAGGCTTCCGTGCTGCGCTAACCCGTGGGTTAAACAACTACATGGAAAGCGAAAATATCCTGAAAAAAGAAAAAGTCGTGGTGTCGGGTGATGATGCACGTGAAGGTTTAACCGCGATTGTGTCGGTCAAAGTGCCAGATCCAAAATTCTCATCACAGACCAAAGAAAAATTGGTATCGAGTGAAGTGAAACCTGCTGTTGAGCAGGCCATGAATAAATCTTTCTCTGAATATTTATTGGAAAATCCACAAGCGGCAAAATCCATTGCGGGTAAAATTATTGATGCAGCGCGTGCCCGTGATGCGGCGCGTAAAGCCCGTGAAATGACGCGCCGCAAGAGTGCTTTGGATATTGCAGGTTTGCCTGGTAAATTGGCTGACTGTCAGGAAAAAGACCCTGCATTATCTGAATTATATCTAGTCGAGGGTGACTCTGCAGGTGGTTCGGCTAAACAAGGTCGTAACCGTAAAATGCAGGCAATTTTGCCACTGAAAGGTAAAATCCTGAACGTGGAACGTGCCCGTTTTGACAAGATGATTTCATCGGCAGAAGTAGGTACTTTAATTACCGCTTTGGGCTGTGGTATTGGTCGTGAAGAATATAACCCAGACAAACTGCGTTATCACAAAATCATCATCATGACCGATGCTGACGTAGATGGTTCACACATTCGTACCTTGCTATTGACCTTCTTCTTCCGTCAAATGCCAGAATTGGTTGAGCGTGGTCATATTTATATCGCACAGCCACCATTGTATAAGCTGAAAAAAGGCAAGCAGGAACAATACATCAAAGATAACGATGCTTTAGAAACCTATTTAATTTCTAATGCGATTGATGAATTGGAGCTGCATGTGAGTGCTGATGCACCTGCAATTCGTGGTGAGGCTTTAGCCAAAGTCATTGCTGATTATCAAACTTCACAAAAGAGTTTGAGCCGTTTAACGCTGCGTTATCCTGCAAGTCTGTTGGATGGTTTATTAGAATTAGATGCCTTTAAAATTGATCAAGCAGCAGATCAGGCGTATGTACAACAATGGGGCGAGCAATTACGTCAAAGCATTGAACGATTACAACCAAGTTTGCGTCCTGAATTAAGCATCGAACAGTTTGAAAAAGAAGATGCGGATGGTCAAAAATCTGCAACGTATTGGCCACGAATCACGGTATATGTGCACAACTTGCCACATACCTATTTGCTAGACACAGGTTTGCTGGGTTCAGCTGAATATGCACGTTTGCTGAAAAATTCAAAAAGCTGGTTTACGCTGCTTGAAGAAGGTGCGTATTTGGAAAAAGGCGAACGTAAAATTACGGTCAACAATTTCCATCAAGTGTGGCAACACATTTTGCAGGACTCGCGTCGCGGCATGATGATTCAGCGCTATAAAGGTTTGGGTGAGATGAATGCGGAACAACTTTGGGAAACCACGATGGACCCAGAAAACCGCAATATGTTGCAAGTCACCATTGATGATGCCATTGAAGCAGACCGCATGTTCTCTTGCTTAATGGGCGATGATGTAGAACCACGTCGTGCCTTTATTGAAGAAAATGCCTTAAATGCAGATATTGACGCTTAATTCGTCCAAATCATCCGCATAACCATAAGCACTCTACGGAGTGCTTTTTTATGTTTGGCTTTTGTTGTTGTCGTGATTCATCCAAATAACTTTTATAAAACTGACTTATTGTTCTGTCATGCTGAGCTACATTAAGCCAAAAATATAGGAGAATCATTAAGATGGATAATCAATTAGAACAAGCACGTGATGCATGGGTGAATGCTTTTTTTACTGGCAATGTGGAGCTGTTAGCACACTATGAAGATGAAGATTTTAAAGTCGTTTATACGGCAGAATCACGTGTGGAAAATCGTGAAACACGTTATGCCAACATTCAGCATGCAGTGAATAATGGTGTCTGGAAACCGATCAAACCGAATGTTGAATTAGAAGAATATGAGTTTGATCGTGAGCAGGTTAACTGTCGGATTCAAATTGGTTTGGCGGATGATCAAGGGTATATTCAAGAAATCTGGCGCTATATTCAGGGCTGGAAAATACAAGAATTATGTATTAGCAAAGCAAAAATTACTGCCGAGTAGCAGCGATTTTCTGTGAATCACTGAGATTCAATGACTCAAAATAACCATGAAAGAATGGATTGATTTGGCTTTAATTAGAGTTTTGAATTTAAAATAACAGTTAGTTTGAGTTGTGGATAACTAAGTTTTTGCTTTTAAATTTAAATTGTAGATTTTGAATTTAAAAATCACACTGAGTTTTAAATTCAAAACTTCTTGCTTGGTAGCTATGTTGTCTTACTTTTATTCAGGGTGGGGGTGTCATACAACTATGCTGTGGTGCAAGATTGATAAGTAAAAATAAACAAACGCAGAGAGTGACTTAAATTTCTTTGCGTAGTTATTGTGAAGATAAACTAAAGATTAAAACTATTACGAATGTGTCTTATAAGTATGGAACATACACAATGCATATTCTACGAAATATGATGAGATTTAACCCTATTTAGCATAGCGTTAAAATCTCATCGGTATGGCTATTCAAAGCTACTTTCGAGTTCTTCCAATTCCATCATCAATTCAAGCATTTGTTCTTCTGCCTGCGCCAATTTGGTTTTCAGATCATTTTGCTCATTCATGAGTTTGAGCAAATCATCTTTACGGTTGGCATCGTAAAGGGCAGGATCTGCCAGTTCGGTTTCAATTTCAGTCAGACGCGGTTGAATTTTTTCAATTTGCGCTTCGTATTTTTCAATATTTTTACGAATAGGGCGAGTTTGTTCACGGCGTTGTGCTGCCAGTTTGCGTTGAGCTTCTTTATCTACTTTGACTAGGTTAGTCTTGTTCTCAACCACTGGACTTGGATTGGATGGAGCTGTGTTGGATGTACCTTGCTTAAGCATGTCTGCACGAGCTTGGCGTAACCATTGGGCATAATCTTGTAAATCGCCTTCAAATTCTGTGCATTGTCCTGCATGAACCAAGAGTAAGTCATCGCAGACACTGGCAATTAATTGACGTTCGTGTGACACCAATACCACTGCACCTTCATAATCCTGTAATGCCATGGTTAAGGCATGTCGCATATCTAAGTCTAAATGGTTGGTCGGTTCGTCCAGAATCAGTACGTTAGGACGTTGCCAGACAATTAAAGCCAAAGCCAAACGTGCACGTTCACCTCCTGAAAAACTTTCACAAGGCGTGTCCATACGTTCGCCACTAAAACCAAAACTGCCTAAAAAGGCGCGTAAAGTGGCTTCGCTGATTTTTTTATCGGCAATGCGTGCCAGTTGTAGCATCGGGCTGGCGCTATCATCCAAAGCATCCATTTGATGCTGTGCAAAATAGCCAATATTGAGTAATTCTGAGGCTTTGCGAGTACCTGCCAATAACGCCAATTCACCCACTAAGGATTTAATTAAGGTCGATTTACCTGCGCCGTTCATCCCCAATAAACCAATACGACTGGTCGGGGTAATTTGTAGGTTAATTTTGCTGGCAATCACTTTGTCTGCATAACCAATGCTGACTTGTTCCAAGGTCAGTAAGGGTGAGCTCATTTTGGTCGGTTCACGGAAACTAAAGGTAAATGGTGTATCTACATGCGCAGGGGCAAGCAATTGCATGCGTTCCAATTGCTTGATACGGCTTTGTGCCTGCCGTGCTTTGGTGGCTTTGGCTTTAAAACGATCAATATATTTTTGTAAATGTGCACGGGTTTCTAATTGTTTTTCATACGCTTGTTGATGTTGTGCCAAGCGTTCACTGCGTGTGGTTTCAAAGGTTGAATAATTGCCTGTATATAAAGTCAGTTCACTATTTTCAATATGTAAAATATGATCGGTAATGGCATCTAAAAAATCACGGTCATGGGAAATCAGCACCAAAGTTCCCGCATAGGCTTTAAGCCAGTCTTCTAACCATAAAATTGCATCTAAGTCTAAGTGGTTGGTTGGTTCGTCCAGTAATAATAATTCGGAGCGACTCATTAAGGTACGCGCCAAATTTAAACGCATGCGCCATCCACCAGAAAAACTACTGACCGCCAAGCTGTTTTGATGTTCCATAAAACCTAAACCTGCCATCAGTTGTGCGGCTTTGGCGGGTGCGGTATAGCCATGAATTTCATCAAAACGACCATGCAAATGTGCAAGTTGGTCATTATTTAATTGTTCAGGATGTTGCAGTTGTTGTTGAATGTTCCAGTATTCTTCATCACCCGACAGCACAAAATCAATCGCAGGCAAATCCAATGCTTTAACTTCCTGTGCCATGTGCGCCACAGTCCAGCCTTGCGGACGGCTCAACGTACCTTCGTCTGGGGTTAAACTACCTAAAAGCGCAGCAAATAAACTGGATTTTCCTGCACCATTGACACCTGTAAGACCGACTTTCCAGCCTGGATGGATTTGCATAGACGCTTTTTGAAATAAAACACGTCCACCGCGGCGTAAAGAAACTTGGTCAAGTTGAATCATGGTGTTTACTGGTCACAACAAAAGTTGGGCATATTCTAATGGAAGCCCACCAGAAAACAAAAATAAGCCCAGTTTTATTTGTGATTTGCGAAAAATCTCTCTTGTGATGTTTAAAAATTATGATCTAACAACAGGCTTTTTTTATGACTTTGTAAACAAGCACAAAATACGTGCATGTTGGAAATGATCTTTATTTTGATCTAAATCTATAAAATATAAGTGAATTATGAAATAAAAATGATCGCTTAAATAAGGCAGTATAAGGTTTTGGCAGAATTGACAGATGAAATTCGAGTAAATGCTCTATTTTTTTAATTTGAACTTGCTTAATATTTGTTTCGTGTACGGACACTCAAAAATAAAAAAATCTGTAGAAGGATCGAAACAATGAAAAAAATATGGGTCAGCGCAACATTGACAGCATTCGCAGCGATCGGTTTCAGTGCTCAGGCGCAAGCAGCAAAAGTAGATGTATGTGTCTTTGACTTACTGGGTAAGTCAGGTGAATCTTTTCAGATGGCACAAGAGTGGGCGCTAGCAGCAAAAGGCTGGGGTGCAGAAGTCAATTTAATTCCACGTCAGGATGAAGCTGTCGCAGACAATGATTTTAAAGCAGGCAAATGTGATGGGGTATTTATGACCGCCATGCGTGCTCGCCAATACAATAAATTTGCAGGCTCGATTGATGCTTTAGGTGGTGCGCCAAGTAATGCGATTGCACAACGTGCCATCAGCTTTGCTTTAGATCAACGTAATGCAGCGAAAATGGTTACCAATTTAGGTGGCAAGAAATATGAAGTTGCGGGTATTTCACCTTTAGGTTCGGCCTTTATTTTTGTGCGCGACAAGAACATCAGCTCGATTGAAAAAGCAGCAGGGAAAAAGTTTGCGGTATTGGGCTATGACGATGCACAAAAAATTATGGTGCAGCGTGTAGGCGCGCAAGCCGTCATTTCTGATGTATCTAACTTTGTGGCGAAGTTTAACAATGGTCAGGTCGATATGGTCGGTGCGCCTGCCTATGCGTACAAACCTTTAGAAATCTACAAAGGTTTAGGCAATAACGGGGCAGTGTTTAATTTCCCTGTATTACAAGTGACCGCAGACTTTGTGATTCGTCCTGAACAATTCCCTGCGGGCTTTGGGCAAAAATCACGAGATTGGTTTGTAAAAAATCTGCCTAAAGCGATGAGTATGATTAATCGTTTGGAAGGTGAGATTCCAGCCAAATATAAAATGAACTTGAGCGCAGAAGATAAAACCAAATATCAAAAAATGCTGCGTGATGGACGTATGGATATGACCAAACGCGGCATTTATGACCCTGCCATGATGAGTGTGTTAAAACGCGCTCGTTGTTCTGTCGAAAAAACCAATTTTGAATGTTCACTTGGTGGCGAATAGATTGATTTTTAATAAAAAAGCCTAGATCTCTAGGTTTTTTATAATGAAAGATTCGTCAATTGAGCCATATCAGCCAAAAAATCAAAATTCGCTAATCTGAGCTTGATAAAAGAACAGTGATACTAAATTGAAGGTTTGGATCAACTGTGCGCAGAAAAACAAAAAATGGAAGGAACTAGAAATGAAACAATGGACGCAAGCTTTATTATTTGGCGCAGGCTTGTCTTTAGCCGCCAGTGCAGTGCAGGCTAAGCAAGTGGTCTGTGTATTCGACTTGGTCGGTAAAAACGGTGATGTCTATAACTTAATGCAAGACTATCAATTGGCGGCCAAAAACTGGGGCGCAGAAATTGAGTTACGCGTAGGTCAAAACGAAGGCGTGATTGCAGAAGATTTTAAAGCAGGAAAATGTGATGGTATTAGTGTGACGGGCATGCGTGGTCGTCAATTTAACCATTTTACAGGCTCATTAGATGCAATTGGTGCGATTCCAGATTTAAAACTGGCAGTTAAAGTCATGCAAGGTTTGGCGAGTCCTGCTTTTGCCAAATATATGCGCAATGGTCAGTATGAAGTCGCAGGTGTCATTCCTGTGGGTGATGCCTTTTTGATGGTGAATGACCGCAGTATTAATAGTGTCGCCAAAGCCGCGGGGAAAAAAATTGCTGTTTTAGATTATGACCAAGCGCAAAAAATTATGGTACAGCAAATTGGTGCGCAAGCAGTAAGTGCCGATGTCACCAATTTTGGCAGTAAATTTAACAATGGTCAGGTCGATATTATTGGTGCGCCTGCTGCAGTATTCCGTCCTTTGGAACTACATAAAGGCTTAGGCACTAAAGGCGCGATTGTGAATTATCCAATTTTACAGGTCACGGGCAATATCATTATCCGCCCAGATAAATTCCCTGCAGGTTTTGGGCAAAAATCACGTGAATGGGTGAAAGGGCAGTTACCACGTGCCTTTGGTATTTTAGGCAAAATGAAAGCCGATATTCCTGCAAAATATTGGATGCAAGTGCCTGCAGCAGATCAACCGGGTTATCAAAAAATGATGCGTGAATCGCGGATTGATTTAACTAAACGTGGTGTTTATGACAAACGCATGATGAAATTATTGTGGCAATTCCGCTGTAAAGAAGCGCCAACCAATTTTGAATGTGGCTTGCAGGACGAAAATTACAAATAATTGGAGAATCTTGAGGTAATTACTCAGAATTCACTTTAATTCTGCATCACCGTCCCAATATTGAGTATGCTATACTTGATAAGTGGTCTTTTTGCAGAAAAGACATCTGAATTGTACCTGAGGAAAATCCATCATGAATGCCCAAGCACTTGAGCTCACCGACAACGCTGCTAAAAAAGTTCGCCAATTGCGTGACAGTGAAGGTAATCAAGACTTAATGCTACGTGTATATGTGACAGGTGGCGGTTGTTCAGGATTTTCTTATGGCTTTAACTTTGCGGAAAGCCAAAATGAAGATGATGCAGAATTTGTGAATGGCGATGTAAAAATGCTGGTCGATTCACTCAGCTATCAATATTTAGTTGGCTCGGTAGTGGACTATATTGAAGGCTTGGAAGGTTCGCGTTTTGTGGTACAAAACCCGAATGCAACCACGACTTGTGGTTGTGGTTCTTCATTCTCAATCTAAGTATGATTTAAATATTTTTGAGTATCAGCATCTGAAAAAGTAGATTGATGCACTCAAAATGATCAAAGCCTTTCCTATATAGAAGAGGAAAGGCTTTTTTGTTGCTACTGATCTGGTTTAAAAGTGCATCCTTAAACCAAAGTCATGGTACCTAAAATGCGATCACCTTTAGCCCCTGTGACCGCAGGTAAATTGCCACTTAATTGCTGACAAAAACGCATTGCCAACCAAGCAAAGGCGGTGGCTTCGACCCATGTTGGGTTTAGCCCTAAATCGGCTGTACTTTGTACAGTCCATTGATGTTTGCGCAAACGCCAGCGCAATTGCTCTAGCAAATAAGAATTATAGGCACCACCGCCACAGACATAGACTTCACCTGTATCCATGCCTGAACGATAAATGGCTTTTTTAATCGCGCGGGTGGTGAGCTTTAATAAAGTCGCTTGAATATTTTCAGGATTATCTTCCAGCTCGTCATATTCCACATCATTGCGCCAATCGGCAACCTGTTCATCTAGCCATTCCAAGTTAAAGTCTTCGCGCCCTGTACTTTTGGGTGGTTCTTTAGAGAAAAAAGCATGGGCTTGTAAACGATCTAACAAGCTGCGAATCGGATGTCCATACGCAGCCCAATTGCCATTTTCATCATAAGGTTGTCCTGTGTAACGCTCACACCAAGCATCCATTAAAATATTGGCAGGCCCTGTATCAAAACCCGACACTGCTTCGGGCTGTCCTGCAGGTAACAAACTGACATTGGCAATGCCACCTAAATTTAAAATCACCCGATGAATACTCGGATGTTGGAATAAATTTTGATGGAAAGCGGGCACTAACGGTGCACCTTGTCCACCTGCAGCCATGTCACGACGACGAAAATCTGAAATCACAGGAATTTGAGTAATTTCGGTGATGATGTTCGGATCACCAATTTGTAAAGTAAAAGCATGTTCAGGACGATGACGAATGGTCTGGCCATGCGAACCAATTGCTTTAATTTGAGATTTATCCAGTTTATTTTTTTCAATCAGGCTATTAATACCATGTCCAATCATGGTGGCTAAAGCTACATCTGCCTTGCCCATGCGGTCAATTTCATTGTCACCTGGCAAAGTCAGTGCCATGAGTTCGTCACGTAAATCGGGATCAAACGGCAAAGTCAGGGTCGCGTGGAGTTGCAGTGGATCAAAAGAAGCAGCAACAAGATCGACACCATCCATACTTGTGCCCGTCATTACCCCAATATAGATCGCTGTCATGGTTATTCTATAGCCTGCAATATGCTGAAAAAGTGTTAGTATATCGCACAAATTGAATAACTGATGTGTTTGGATTTCGTGATGTCAAATTTCCTGCCAGCTGAAGAACAACTTGCTCTCATTCAACGAGGCACGCATGAAATTATTTCTGAAGAAGATCTTCTAAAGAAATTAAAAGAGAATCGTCCTTTAAAAATTAAGGCGGGGTTTGACCCGACTGCACCTGATTTACACTTGGGGCATACGGTATTAATCAATAAATTAAAAGTATTCCAAGACTTAGGTCACGAAGTATTTTTCTTGATTGGCGATTACACTGCCATGATTGGTGACCCAACAGGTAAAAGTGCTACACGTCCGCCGTTGTCACGTGAAAAAGTCTTGGAAAATGCCAAAACGTATCAGGAACAAGTTTTTAAAATTCTTGATCCAAATAAAACCAAAGTGGTGTTTAACTCAGAATGGTTTGCAACAAAAACTGCAGCAGATTTAATTCAGTTGGCATCGCAGCAAACCGTAGCGCGTATGTTGGAACGTGATGACTTCACCAAGCGTTATAACAACCAGCAACCGATTGCGATTCACGAATTTTTGTATCCGTTGGTACAAGGTTATGACTCAGTGGCATTACAAGCCGATGTAGAATTGGGCGGTACAGACCAGACCTTTAACTTGTTGATGGGACGTACCTTGCAAGGTCGTTATGATCAAGAAGCGCAAGTTTGTATTACTGTGCCAATTCTTGAAGGCTTAGATGGCGTGAATAAAATGTCTAAATCTTTAGGCAACTATATTGGCGTATTTGATGCACCGGGTGCGATGTATCAAAAAGTCTTGTCGATGCCTGATAGTCTGATTGAGCGCTATTTTGAGTTACTCAGCTTCAAGTCGATGGATGAAATTGAAATTTTGCTTAAAGAAATGGCAGAAGGTCGTAATCCGCAAGAAATCAAAAAGATTTTGGCACTCGAATTGGTTGAGCGTTTCCACGGCAGCGAAGCCGCAGCCAATGCCCATAAAGGTGCGGGTAATATTATTACCGAAGGTGAATTACCTGAAGGTACGCCAGAAGTAACAATTTCACGTGCTGAATTTGGTGGTGAATTATTTATTGCTTCTATTGTACGTGCTGCAGGTTTAACTAAAAATGCTGCACAAGCCAAAGATGCTGTGGCACGTGGCGCAGTAAAAGTGGATTGGGATGTGGTCGACGCAGGTTTCTCGGTCAAAGAAAATGCAACACACATTATTCAGGCGGGCAAAAAAGCCATTGCCAAAGTCACATTTACGGACTAGGTCTATTCTAAGTGATTGAAATAAAAGCAGGCTTCGGTCTGCTTTTATTTTCTGTTTGGTATATTAATTATATGAATAAGTAAATTCAAAAAAAACCTTATAAAAACAACACTTAAATTTTTCCAAGCAGCTTGCATTTTTGCTCAGTTATGTATAAGATTTACCCATCTAGACACAGTGTACAAAACAGATCTAGAGGGTACTTATAACTATAGCTCCACAATTTACAAGTCCCTTCCCAAGGGGCTCTTTTTTTCGTATAACTATAATAACGATATATGGATCGCATATAGATTCAACTCCGAGGGAGAGATTTTGGGAGAGATCTCTTTCTTTTTTTTGCCTCTAGTTTTGTTGTATTTTATATCTAAAGGTAAAATGTAAGATTACTTCTCTTTGTTTTATAAAAATATTCTTAAAACTTTAAGATCTAATTCAAATTTCAAAGCTACTTATATATGGTAAAACATCTTGTAAGTAGTGCATGTGGATGGCGCGATCTAAACTTGCCGAATAGAGGAGTAGACTCATTCGACTTGAAATCAATAATGTAAATGCTGAACACCAACTTTTAATCAACGGACACAAGACCTCCACACTGTTATGAAATCTATGTGAGATCTACGTCGTCTTTACGAATGTGATTTGGGATAATGCAAAAAGCACTTTTAACTGAGATGTAAAATTTTTTAGATGTCGCAAGACAAAAAGAATCATATACATTGGCAATCGTTGATTACAGCCTGCAAAACTGGACCGATTTGAGTCCATAAAAGTATGGATGAAAAAGTCCTGTTTACTTTGTAGATGGGAGTTTTTATTTAAATTTGATGAAAAAATAGCTAAAAAATTAAAAAACCAAGCATTTTTGTAGAAAAAAAATACATACGTGAAAAATATTCTAATTTTGGGCTTGCAAAGATTTTGAAATCCCCTAGAATGCACTCATCCCGACGCGAAACAGCCTACGAACTTAGCTTACAGGGTTAAGTTGTTAGAAGTGTTTTGCGTTAAAATTTCTGCTGACGAGGCAGAAATTGAGATCATTAAGAGATTATGAAGAACAACTTGTGTGGATTTTTACTGATTGATTGATCGAAATATTATCATTGATTGATTGGTTTAAATTACTCGAAGTTTATTTGAGCGAAATTTAAGTCAGAAAATTGATGAGCCAGATTTGGAAGTTTAGATTAAAACTTCAAAATGATTTTAACTGAAGAGTTT
>NZ_SJNS01000022.1:0-43894 GCF_004331005.1 Acinetobacter sp. ANC 5045
CGCACCGTCCATCTGAGCAGCACCAGTGATCATGTTTTTAACATAGTCGGCGTGGCCTGGGCAGTCTACGTGCGCGTAGTGACGAGTTGGAGAATCGTATTCTACGTGAGAAGTATTAATTGTAATACCACGTGCTTTTTCTTCTGGTGCAGAGTCGATAGCAGCGTAATCTTTCGCTTCACCACCAAACTTACGTGCACATACTGTAGCAATCGCAGCTGTTAAAGTTGTTTTACCATGGTCAACGTGACCGATTGTGCCCACGTTAACGTGTGGCTTATTACGTTCGAACTTAGCCTTAGCCATGAGATCTTCCTTTTTAAAACAACTCATGGAGGATCACTCCATGAGCATTAGGTTTTTTAACTATGAATTAGTTTGCGCTTATAGTAATCGAAAGATTACTCGTCGTCACCTTTTTTACCACCAGACTGGAATTTAGCAATGATGCCATCTGCCACGTTACGTGGAGTTTCAGCATATTTAGCAAATTCCATAGAGTAAGTCGCACGACCTTGAGACATAGAACGCATGTGTGTTGCGTAACCAAACATCTCTGCAAGTGGAACTTCTGCACGAATTGCTTTAGTACCACCAGGTAAGTCGTCCATACCTTGAACCATACCACGACGACGGTTTAAGTCACCCATGATATCGCCCATGTAGTCTTCTGGAGTTTCTACTTCAACTTTCATGATTGGCTCAAGAAGAACAGGATCTGCTTTCATGAAACCGTCACGGAATGCGTAAGAACCCGCCATTTTGAACGATAATTCGTCAGAGTCGACATCGTGGTAAGAACCGTCGAATAATGTCGCTTTAATGCCTACAACTGGGTAACCAGCCAAGACACCATTCTTCATACGTTCTTGGATACCTTTGTCTACTGCACCGAAGAATTCTTTAGGTACTACACCACCTACAACTTCTTCAGCGAATTCGTAGTCTTTACCAGCTTCAGGATCAAGCGGCTCTAAACGTACGAATACGTGACCGAATTTACCTTTACCACCAGTTTGACGTACGAATTTACCTTCTTGCTCAATCGTCTTTTTGATCGTTTCGCGGTATGCAACCATTGGTTTACCAATGTTCGCTTCTACGTTGAATTCACGCTTCATACGGTCAACGATGATGTCAAGGTGAAGCTCGCCCATACCCGCAATGATCGTTTGACCAGATTCTTCGTCTGTACGAACGCGGAATGATGGATCTTCTTTCGCCAAGCGACCTAAAGCAACTGACATTTTTTCTTGGTCAGCTTTAGTTTTAGGTTCAACAGCCAATGCAATTACTGGCTCTGGGAATTCCATACGCTCTAGTGTAATTACGTGGTTTTCGTCACATAATGTATCACCAGTGGTTGTATCTTTAAGACCTACACACGCTGCGATGTCACCTGCACGAATTTCTTCGATGTCGTGACGGTCATTTGCGTGCATCTGTACGATACGACCAATACGCTCACGCTTCATTTTCACTGGGTTATAAACCGGGCTACCCGCTTTAAGAACACCAGAGTAAACACGTACGAACGTTAAGTTACCAACGAATTTGTCGTTCATGATTTTGAACGCTAACGCTGCGAAAGGAGCTTCGTCAGACGCTTCACGAGAACCTTCAGTTTCGTCTTTGTCGTCTAAGATACCTTTGATCGCTTCAACGTCAGTTGGTGCAGGTAAGAATTCAATTACTGCGTCCAACATACGTTGAACACCTTTGTTTTTGAATGCAGAACCACACATTGCAGGTTGAATTTCACCCGCTAATGTACGTTGACGTAAACCAGCAACGATTTCTTCTTTAGAAAGTTCGCCATTTTCTAGGTACTTGTCCATGAGTTCTTCTGATGCTTCTGCAGCAGCTTCAACCATGTTCGTACGCCATTCTTCAGCAGTTGCTTGAAGGTCAGCTGGAATCTCACCGTATTCAAACTTCATACCTTGTGAAGCTTCATCCCAGATGATTGACTTCATTTCGATTAAGTCAACAACACCTGTGAATGTGTCTTCTGCACCCACTGGAACAACGATAGGCACTGGGTTTGCACCCAAGCGAGTTTTCATTTGTTCAACAACGCGGAAGAAGTTTGCACCTGTACGGTCCATTTTGTTCACGAACGCTAAACGAGGTACTTTATATTTGTTTGCTTGACGCCATACAGTTTCAGACTGAGGTTGTACACCACCTACAGCACAGTAAACCATACATGCACCGTCAAGAACACGCATAGAACGCTCAACTTCAATTGTGAAGTCAACGTGTCCTGGGGTGTCAATTACGTTAATACGGTGTTGGTCAAACTGGTTACCCATACCTTTCCAGAAGCATGTTACAGCTGCTGAGGTAATAGTAATACCACGTTCTTGCTCTTGTTCCATCCAGTCAGTTGTTGCTGAACCTTCGTGAGTTTCACCAAGTTTGTGACTTTCACCTGTATAGAACAAAATACGTTCTGAAGTTGTTGTTTTACCCGCATCGATGTGCGCAGAGATACCAATGTTACGGTAACGAGAAATTGGGGTTTGACGTGCCATGATTTCTAGCATTCCTAAATTTTGTTGTTTAAAACAGGACGCTTTAAGCTGCCTAGCAACTTAAAGCGATTTGATGACAATTCAGTGACAACCGATTCATCACCCTCCTGATTAGGGCCTGTTTTATCCGCTTAGAAACGGTAGTGAGAGAAGGCTTTGTTGGCTTCAGCCATACGGTGCACATCTTCACGTTTTTTGATCGCTGCGCCTTTACCTTCAGATGCATCAAGCAACTCGCCAGCAAGACGTAACGCCATAGTTTTTTCAGAACGCTTAGCAGCAGCATCTACCAACCAACGCATCGCTAAAGCAGTACGACGGGATGGGCGTACTTCCATAGGAACTTGATAAGTAGCACCACCAACACGGCGTGCTTTTACTTCGACCATTGGACGAACTTTTTCAAGCGTAGCTTCAAAAAATTCAACTGGGTCTACTTTAGATTTTTCTTGAACGCGGTCTAAAGCACCGTAAACGATACTTTCAGCAATAGATTTTTTACCATCTTGCATTACGTGGTTCATGAATTTAGCGATTGTTTGGCTGCTGAATTTAGGATCCGGAAGGATTTCACGAGCAGCGACTACGCGACGTCTTGGCATTTTAAACTACCTATAAATATGACACTTCAGGGTGATCCAGCCGTAGCACAAAGTGTCGTGTGCATTTCGCTGGCCTTACTACACGTCGCTTGAATTTCACAAAATTAAATGCAGAAATCAGACAAGCGAGACGATAAAGGATTGCAGTTCTACGAACTAAGAGTTTAATCTTTAAAAGATTATTTCTTAGGACGTTTAGCACCGTATTTAGAACGTGACTGGTTACGATCTTTCACGCCAGCACAGTCTAAAGAACCACGAACGGTATGGTAACGTACACCTGGTAAGTCTTTAACACGACCACCACGGATAAGAACAACACTGTGCTCTTGTAGGTTGTGACCTTCACCACCGATGTAGCTAGAAACTTCAAAACCTGAAGTTAAGCGAACACGGCAAACTTTACGCATTGCTGAGTTAGGTTTTTTAGGTGTAGTTGTGTAAACACGTGTACAAACACCACGACGTTGTGGACAAGCCTTCAACGCAGGAACTTTTGATTTTTCAACCAAAGTCGTACGACCCTTACGGATCAACTGATTTGTTGTTGCCATGTGGCAATTCTCCCGTTAATAAAAAGCCCCAAAAACATACTACTTTTTGAGGGCATGCAATTGTAAGCGAAGATAGAAAAATGGTCAATATTTCATAGGCAGTTAAAATACCAACCAAATTTCTACTTATCACTTGTTTTTATTCAGCTTTTGGCTTGCGAGCACTTGTACGAGTTCTCGGCTTTTTTGTAACCTGCTTTGCAGTTTCTTTGCTTGATGTTACTGGATTTTCCGAAACAGTTTCAGCCACTTGAGTTGAATCTTCCACTGGCTCCAAAGCATCTTCCAGCCTATATTCATCAATTTCTTCTGCAGGTACAGCAGGTTTTTGCGGTGCAACTTCAGCATGTGGCTCTAGCATTTGATCTGCCAATTCTTCTAGACCTTGCTGAATATTTTCATCGAGTTGTGCTGCAGTTGTTTCCACTTTGTTCGATTTTTTCTGCACTTTTACCGTTCTGATACTTTCATGGTCTGATACGGTTTGCAGCAAAGCATCTGACGGCGCAGATTCTGCTCTCTCTTGCCCCTCTACTAATGCATCTTGCTCTGCATGTTTGGCTTCATTGCCCTTCAACTGCTCTAAGAGTTTAGGCGCAGCCTGTGCCAGCAATTCCAACGATTTTTCATACGCATGAATGGCAGATAAATTGCTGTCTTTATGCTGAATTAAATAGCTACGGGCATTGGAAAATACTTGCTGTGCCTTGTGATGCACATCTTCCACCAATTTCCAGCTATATACTGCACTCACCGATGCGGTTGCTACAGGCGTGAGTTTATTCAACATGGAAAACTTAGGTACATGATTCAACCACGGCCATTTGACTTGACCTTGCTCATTCAAGAAGTATTTCTTTAATGCCTCATAATCATTGCTTGAACCGAGCATATTTTGTAATTGATGCACATCATGAGTTTGCAGCATATTGGATAAGGTTTTTAGCCCCATCAGTACCGCTTGCTTTTCTGCAATGACGCCTAAATCAATTTGTTTAAAAATAAACTGAACAATTTCTTGCTCGGTGTCTTTGTTCAGTTCAAAACCGTATGCACGTCCCACCTGATAAATGGTACGCAAAGACATCACAATAGATGCAGGCACATCAATAGTTGAACCGATTACTCCTGTTGCACCTGTCAATGCGCCTTGCAGTGATGCAATCCATTTATTTTGTTCTGCGAGTGCCTGACTAATTCGTTTAGAACGATCTACATCTTGAGTCAATTCTTCTAAATCGCGTACGCCAGCCTGATCAAGCACATCATCAACAGAGCTGATATTGGAAGTAAAACTATTCAACTGATCAAATAGGTAATCTGAAATTTTGTCGGAAAAATCGGGCGACACAAAACTCGCCACCTGATTGACGCGGTTATAGTGACGACCTAAAAGCTGACGTGAAACTTGAGGCACATGCTGTCTGAGCATGTGTTGAGGATTGTCATATTGACGCGCTTGAAAAGCACTAAAGCTACGTGCCTGACCTTCAATAATTTGCCCTGATTTTGCACTGTGCTCATCCTTCGCTACAGTACCCGGTGCAACTTGCTGCAATACATGGATGCCTGTACTGCTGAGCTTTTTAGCCACCCCAATCGCATTCGAGAAGAATCCGCTTGATTGTTTATTCTTGGAATCTGACATTCTTACTCCTCATTTTTAATTTCTATGATTTATGGGTAGATACTAGGTGTAGTCTAAGTTTATCTCAATATGATTGTGTATCTTTTGGTTGGCTTCCTGCATCTCATTTACCGCTTCGCTGCGGTTTGATCTTCCCTGCAAAGTGGCATCATATTTGCCATAAGAATTCAAAATTCTTTCTGCTATTATGAACGCAATTGTAAGACATGAGTCATACCGTATCAGCGATTGCTTGGCAGTCACGGTGTTCGGCTCAACATTATCACCATAAAAGGGATCTGTAGATGAAACGTGTTGTAATCACCGGCATGGGCATTAACTCGTGCATTGGTAATACTTTAGAAGCTGTGACTCATTCTTTACAAAACGGTATTTCTGGGACACGTTCCAACCCAACTTATGCTGAACTTAATTTCAAAAGCCACGTAAGTGCAGCAGCAGAACAAAACTTTAACCACATTGACCGTAAATTAAAACGCTTTATGGGCGTGTGTGCGATGTACGCTTACAACGCTGCAGTAGATGCCATTGAACATGCGGGCTTAAAGCAAGAAGATTTAGCAGGCAACCCACGTTACGGTATCGCGGGTGGTTCAGGCGGTAACTCAACTGCATCTGTTGCAGAAATGATTGAGCTACTTGAAGAAAAAGGCGCACGTAAAATTGGCCCGTTCTTCGTACCACGTAACATGTCGAACACCATTACGGCAAACTTGGGTGTTGCGTTCAAATTACAAGGTATCGCGCACTCAATTACCAGTGCATGCGCAACTTCTGCCGATGCAATTGGTTATGCCTACAACCTAATTCAATTGGGTAAACAAGATTTAATGCTTGCAGGTGGCGGTGAAGAAGATCACTGGTCACAAAGCTTATTGTTTGATGCGATGGGTGCTTTGTGTTCTAAATACAACGACACACCAGAAACAGCATCTCGTCCGTACTCTGCAGACCGTGATGGTTTCGTCATTGCAGGTGGTGGTGGTTTCGTGGTTCTTGAATCACTTGAACACGCACAAGCACGTGGTGCAAATATTTTAGCTGAAGTGGTTGCGTATGCTGCAAACTCTGACGGTGCAGACATGGTTGCACCAAGCGGTGAAGGTGCAACACGTTGTATCTTGATGGCTTTAGACGAAGCGAAACAACACGGTGTAGACGCAATTGACTATGTGAACACACATGGTACTTCTACCCCTGCGGGCGATGTAACAGAATTAAAAGCCATGGAACGTGCATTTGGCGAAGGTCAAGTTCCTGCACTTAGCTCAACGAAGTCAATGACAGGTCACAGCTTGGGCGCCGCTGGTGTTCAAGAAGCAATTTACTCTGTCTTGATGATGCAAAACGACTTTATCGCACCAAACATCAACGTTACTGAACTAGATGAAGGCGCAAAACCATTTGATATCGTACTTGAAAAACGTGACACAAAATTGAATACTGTGATGAGTAACAGTTTCGGTTTTGGCGGTGTAAATGCCTGCCTTATTTTCAAGAAGTGGGATGAATAATCTCCATAGGATGATCGATGGATGCACCTTCTGATGCTTTTTTATGGGTAAAAGCATTACATATTATTGCTGTGGTTTGTTGGTTCGCTGCATTGTTCTACCTACCACGTTTATATGTTTACCATGCCATGAGTGAAGATACGCTGAGCCATCAGCGTTTCGAAATCATGGAGCGCAAGTTGTACCGAGGGATTATGTGGCCATCTATGATTGCCACCCTCATTACGGCACACTTTTTGGTAGATTGGGGTGATGCCACCCGCAATTACCACGATGCGTTATGGTTTTACCTGAAAGTTGCATTGGTGGGTTTATTAGTGATTTATCACTTGGTTTGTGGCTACTACCGTCAGAAATTGATTGGTAATGCACATTACAAATCACATAAGTTTTGGCGATTCTTCAATGAAATGCCAACAGTTTTGTTACTGGCAATTGTGATTTTAGTGGTGGTTAAGCCGCAATTCTAAGCGTTAAACCGCAACATCTAGATACGTCCAACTTAACTCAATTCCAATTGAGTTAGAAAAAACCTCAGCTCTATATGAACTGAGGTTTTTTTATTGACTCCAGCCTTATTTATTTTTGATAGATTGGATTGCGTGATAAGACTTAAACCCTAAGGCTTCTGCTTGTTTCTGCTGAGATTGAGGAATAGTCACGATGGCAATTCGTCCATCTGCCCCACCACAGACTTGTGCATACATTCTTCCATCTGAACCCACACGAGCCTGATATACCTGAATCTGTGCCTGCTGCAAACGTTGGCTAATCTCAGCAACAGTTAAACCAGAGTCAGGCTCACACTGACGATGTTGCAATGATGTGTACATTTCGACCTGTGCTACGGACTGTGTAGGTGTGGGTATGCTATTTACACATGCCGTCAAGAACACTGAAACTGCTACAAAAGTCATCGATTGACTAAATACCTTCATCACATACCCTCTTTCAATATTAAAATTAAATATTCAAATTAAATATTGAAGCACGATCTTTGCAATAACACTGCGCTAGAAATGCAAACAGATGTAAGCATCTCGCTCATCAAGATAACTGTTCAAGCACCGACAAAATTTGCGCAAAACACTGAATTCTATGTTTTGGTGCAGCCAAGTCTAACTCCTGAGCCGAACCATAGCCGTATTCGACTGCAACACAATCGACTCCATTGGCTCGTGCACCAAAAATATCGTGTTCACGATCTCCAATCATTAAACATTGTTCAGGTTGCAATTGTTCTTGCTGCAAAATATAGGCAATTAAATCCGCTTTATTGGTACGCTCACCATTTAGTTCGCTACCGTAGGGATATTCAAAATATTGCAATAAATCGAAGTGATCTAAAATTTGGCGTGCATAAATTTCAGGTTTGGCTGTTGCTAAAAACAGTCGATAGCCTTGCTGTTTTAAATCTGCCAATGTTGCAGCAACATCTTCAAAGACATGATTTTCAAATAAGCCTGTTGCAGCAAAACGCTCTCGATAGCCTGCTAAGGCTTGCTCTGCCAATACGTCATGCACATCTACATGAAGTAATTTTGCCAAAGAGGCTTTTAAGGGCGGCCCGATAATCCAATCAATATTTTCCGTATCTGCAATAGGATGTCCAACCTTAGCCAAACCATAACGCGCAGAAGCGGTAATGCCCTCTTTCGGGTCGGTCAGCGTGCCATCTAAATCAATTAAAAGGTTCTTTATCACAATGTCAGCCTATGTGCCTAAATGACTATCGAGTGTTACTCCAAAGTTGCCTATACTAACGTAAATAGAAGCAATTAAGGATATGTGTGTGCGACCAACAGTACTATGTTTTTCTGGTTTAGACCCTTCGGGTGGCGCTGGTTTACAGGCTGATATTGAAGCCGTTGGCAATAGCGGTGCACATGCAGCGATTGCCTGCACAGCACTGACCATTCAAAACTCTCAGCAAGTATTTGGCTTTGAAGCAACGTCTAAAGAATTGTTATTGGCGCAAGCCAATGCGGTGGTGAATGATTTGCCCATTAAAGTTGTAAAGTCGGGCATGTTGGGCACCACTGACAATATTGCAGCGCTGGCAGATTTTTTACGTGCACATCCTGATTATTTATATGTGCTTGACCCTGTTTTGGTTGCCAATAGTGGTGGTTCTTTAGGTAATCAAGCGACTTTGGTTCAGGCATTTGTCGAGTTGATTCCACTGGCGACTTTAATCACGCCAAATACTGTGGAATTACGTGCCTTAACGGGTGAAGATGATTTAGAACGCGCAACAGCTAAATTATTTGCAATGGGCGCGCAGGCCGTTTTGGTCAAAGGTGGGCATGAAGATACCCCTGATCATATTCGTAATGCACTGTATATTAACAATGAAATGGTTTCAGAAACCCGCTGTCCACGGCTTGAAGGTGAATATCACGGTTCAGGCTGTTCATTGGCGAGCTTTATTGCAGGGCGCTTGGCAATGGGAGATCAACTGAAACAAGCGGTACAACATGCTGAAACTTGGTTGTTTGGTGTGCTTAAATATGCGGAAACGCCTGTACCGAACGGACAGAAAATTCCGAAAAGGTTTTAGTGCTTATCGTTCAACTCCTTCAAACCCTGATCACCTTGTATCAGGGTTTTTCATTGCAACTTTTTAACGTTCGTGCCGTTGTTTCAAATTTTCGACATGTTGACGATTGGTTTTCCAAGACTTATCAAGTAGTTCTTTTTCAATTCTCAGCTGAATACGTTTCAGTTTCATCGGTGAAATGACTTCATGCCGAAAACCTTTGACATACTCAACCCATGCACTGCCTTTAAAAACATTGTTGGGCAAAGAGGTCTTAAACTCACAGTCTGGCATAAATACAATCACAGAATGCAGATATTCAGGCTCGACAATATCGCTCAATACTGATTCCAAAACTTTTATATGCTTATAGTTCTGATAGACAGGATTTTGAAACTTGTAGGTCTTTTTATAAATTTTTTGTGTCCATACTTTTTGGCGTTCTCCACCAAAAATCCAGCCTTTATAGTTTTTTGTTTCAATCACAAAAACCCCAAAAGGACTCAATAAAATATGATCTATTTGAGTTGTTCCTGCGAACTCATCAGGCAAAGTTACATCATTCAACAAGATATAACGTTCATCTAAATACAACTTCACATGCGTACTTACTGCGAGTTCCCCCACCTTTCCCTTTAGAAAAGGTTTGAAAATTTTGATCAGCCCTACACCTGCAACAAGCAGAATAAGCCACCAAAACTGCAACAATAATGTTTTTAACATTTCCCCTGCTCTATTTTATTTTGATCAAAATTGTTGTTGAATCTCAGTCATTTAAACTTTTGAAGTTGAAGATTCTAACTTTAACAAAATCGCTTTATTATCCAACCCGCCTGCAAAGCCCACCAATTTTCCACTTGCACCCACCACCCGATGACACGGTGCAATAATCGAAATTGGATTTTTGCCATTTGCCGCCCCTACGGCACGCATCGCATTCTCACTACCAACTTGTTCGGCAATTTGCTTATAACTACGAGTTTCCCCAAAAGGAATGCTTAATAACGCCTGCCAGACTTTCTTCTGAAATTCAGTGCCTTCAAAATCAAGAGGCACATCAAATTGCTGACGCTGACCTGCAAAATACTCTTGGAGTTGCTGCTGAGTTTTGAGCAAAATTGGATGATCATCTTGTCGAACTAAACTGGCTAAACGTACCCGTTTATGATCTTCGTTATCCCACATTACCGCAACCAATGCGTGATCGTGAGCCACCAATTTAAGCACGCCTACAGGAGTGTCCATTTCAGTAAATGCCAATTGCATTATTTTTCTCCTCAAGCAGGTTGGGTATCAGGTCATCCTGTTTTTAACTCAAACCGATCTGTTATTGAGCACACACTAAAAGACTGCATTCCAAGTTAGCTGGATGAAATTTTCATAAGCACCAAACCTGAAATAATCAGAACTGCAGCCAACATACGCATAGCACTGGCAGGTTCGCCTAAAACAAAAATACCGACTAAAAATGAACCGACTGCGCCTATACCTGTCCAAATCGTATAAGCCGTGCCTAATGGCAAAGTACGCATGGCATAGGCCAAAAGCGCAAAACTTAAAATCATAAAAAAGATAGTCACGATACTGGGCGTTAATTTACTAAAGCCGTCAGACAACTTCATGGAGTATGCCCAAACCACTTCAAAAATACCCGCCAATATCAACATCATCCAGGCCATAACGCCCTCCTTCAATAGCATGAAATCAGGCCGTCCTGAAGATTTTTCTTGTCGAGTGTTCAGTCACTTTGACTATTTCTAAAAACCCAAACAAGGGAGGTCGTTCCTCCTGTTGCAATTTAAGCCACCGCGCAGCGATGATCCGTCTATTTTAAACTTAAAATTTTGCGCGCACCATTCAATACAAACATGGCCACAACTAAGCCAATAATCAGGTCTGGATAATTCGACCCTGTCAGCATCACCAAACCGCCCGCGATAATCACACCTAAATTCACAATCACATCATTGGCGGAAAAAATATAACTGGCTTGCATGTGGGTTCCACCATCTTTATGCCCTGAAATTAGCCATAAACAGGTGACGTTTGCCAGCAATGCCACAGCACCAATGACCATCATCAACATGGATTCAGGCTCACTGCCTAAGAAGAAACGGCGCAGGACATCAAAGATAACCAGTGCAGCCAAACCCAGTTGTACCCAACCAGACAAATGTGCAGCTTTGAGCTGTTTCTTGGCGGATTGACCCACGACAAATAAAGCCAAACCATACACGGCGGCATCGGCAAACATATCTAAGGAGTCAGCAATTAACCCAGTCGAAGATGCAATTAAACCTGCAATTAATTCCACCAAAAACATAGCGGCATTAATACCAAGCAAGGCATATAGCACTTTTTGTTGTGCAGCGCTGTTAGATACAGGCAGTTCAGTTTGTGTATTGGCTTCAGTCTGTTGCAACACAGCACCCAAACCCAATGCTTCTAATTTATGGGTAATTTCTGTGGCAGATTGGTTGCTGTGATAAACCTTTAAAAGTCGTGCAGGTGAATCAAAAGACAAGGCTGCAATATCATTATGATCTGCCAAAGCAATCCGCACCATTTGTTCTTCTGCGCCACAATCCATTTTAGGAATATGGTATGCACTCACCCACGGACTCAAAAGTTCCGAATCCAAAATTGTTGCTTTATCTGTCTTGGCAGTCGTTGCAGATGTACAGCTATTTTGATCAGCACAGCTTTTTTCTGTATCGCAAGACGAACCACAGCCTGTATCGCCACATGACTTGGAGTGTGTAGGCGCAGTTGCACAAGGCTGGTTTACATTTTTTTGCGTATCACAACCACAGCCAGTATTGTTTAGATTTTGGTTTTCTAAGTTTTTATCTTGATTCGATTGAGGATCTTGAGTTGATGAAGACATACGCCACACCCAAAAATACAATAGGCTCAGTATAAACCAAGCCTATGTATTTAGGGACAATCTATTCTATTTAGAAGCAGCAACGATCCATTGACTTAATCATTGATAAATACCCCTAATCATTAAAACCTGAAACGCAAGCCTATCGCATATAAGCCGCTCTGCTCGGAATCGGTTGCAGACTGCCAAGCAGTGTGTTGATCACCTTTCGTATACTCATAACCTGCACTGATATACGGCATGATGTTCTTGCTGATTTCATAACGCATTTCCACACCCACAGCTGCGCGGTTGAGTCCTGTTTTTTTCGCATATTTGGCATCATCCTGCAGAATAACATCTACATCTAAATAAGGCTGTGCGATCAATTTCTGAGTCAATAACAGATCCCGTGTGGTTTCCAAACTCAAAGCCGCATATTGATCCTCACCCAAATAAAAATAAGCATCGGTTTCAAAAAAATATGGAGCTAAACCATGTAAGCCAAACACAGCGTCAAACTTATCTTCTCGGTCTGTTTGATGCTCTTGCTGATTCACTTCGTGTCGATAACGCATACCTGCTTGCACATCCCAAAAATCTGAAATCATACGACTGTATAACAACTTGGCATCATATTCAGTCGCTTGTGACTCTTGCTTATCGCTATGAATTTTCACAAACAACTTGTTTTCATCAGTTCCGATACGAGTTTGTAATTTAGATTTGAGCACTCCCTCGGCATGATCATTCACTTGCCATTGCGTATCTAAAGTGCTCACCGCGTACACCTGCGCACCATGTTCTTTACGATGATCGTGTGACTGCGACTCTTGCACGGACGAATCGGATTGATGCGATTGATGCGATTGATGCGATTGATGCGATTGATGCGATTGATGCGATTGATGCGATTGATGCGATTGATGCGATTGAGTATCAGCCTGAGCTGCAATTGTTGCAATCTCTGCTGAACTGGCATGTGCACTATGCACCTCTGTCGCTGCTAGCCCAACTGTACTGATGCAGCAGACAGAAATACTTAAAACTGTTTTCGCAAAAAGATTAATGTTGTGCATGTGCTGCTCCTTTTTGCGCTGTCGCTGAAGGGGTTTGAGTGGCTTGAATTGCTGTGGTTGAAAGCGGTTCATTTTCACTCACCTGCGCTACAATCAATTTATTCATCATTCCCACGCTCATGTGATAGAGCAAATGACAATGTATTGCCCATTCACCTAATTCATCTGCAGTAAGCAGTGCAGTTACAGTTTGACCTGGCGGCACAATTAAGGTGTGTTTATTCGGCATTTCTGCTGCCGTTTGACCATTTTCCAACTGCATAAACATGCCATGTAAATGCATTGGATGTGCCATCATGCTGTCATTGATAAATTTAATCCGAATACGCTCACCATATTTCACCTTGAGTGGTGTGGCATCACTAAATTTCTTACCGTTGATTGTCCAGATATAACGCTCCATCGTACCACCTAAACGCACGACCAATTCACTGCTTGGTTCACGTGTATCTGCTTGTGGCTGCAGCGATTTCAAATCTTCATAGTGCAAGGCTTTATGCCCCGCGGGTGTAGAAGCATTTGCCCATCCATATACCACCGCATTTTTGTGTTCTGTTGAAGGCATGCCATGTTGTGTATGCGTATTTTCAGACATTGTTGCATGGTTCATCTTGGAATGATCCATTTCCGACATTACCGCATGATTCATCTTGGAATGATCCATTTCTGACATCGCTACATGGTTCATCTTGGAATGATCCATTTCCGACATCGCTGCATGATTCATCTTGGAATGATCCATCTCCGACATTGCTGCATGGTTCATCTTGGAATGATCCATTTCCGACATCGCTGCATGGTTCATCTTGGAATGATCCATATCCGACATCGCTGCATGGTTCATTTTGGAATGATCCATTTCAGACATCGCTGCATGATTCATTTTTGAGTGATCCATTTCAGACATCGTTGCATGGTTCATCTTGGAATGATCATCGCCTGAATGCTCTGTAGCATGCCCCATATCTTGCATGGTGAGTAAAGCACGCGGGCGCGCTGCAGGGAGCTGTAGATTTGATGTTGCAGAATGAAGTTCACTCTGCAAGCTACCCACAGCAAAACCTGAGCGGTCTATTGATTCCGCTTCAATTTGATAATGCGCTGCTTGAGGTTCAACAATCACATCGTAGGTTTCTGCAGTGCCGATACGAAATTCATCCACAGTAACAGGTTTGACTGGCTGACCATCGGCACTGACCACTGTCATTTTTAAGTTTGGAATCCGCACATCATAAAACGACATGGCAGAGGCATTGATAAAACGTAAACGCACTTTTTCATTTGGCTTAAATACACCTGTCCAGTTCTGTTCAGGTGTCTTGCCATTCATTAAAAAAGTATAGCCTGTGACATCGGAAAGGTCGGTTTTCAGCATGCGCATCTGATTCCACATTTTGCGGTCTGACCATGTGGCTTTTAGCCCATCACGCTGTACTTGACGCCAAACATCACCTAAGGTTTCACGCTGATTTTGATAAAACTCGGCTGAAATTTTTAAATCTTTCTGAATTTGATTGCTAGATTTTTCATGAAAATCTGACAGCATCACCACATAATCACGATCTGTGTATTCATGTGCGTTTACGGCTGGCTTGGCTTTAGGATGAATCACCAAAGAGCCGTATAGACCATCTTGTTCCTGACCTTTGGAATGTGCGTGATACCAATAGGTACCACTTTGACGTACTTTAAATTGATAAACAAAATGTCCTTGTGGCTTAATCCCTTGAAAACCATTAAATCCAGGCACACCATCCATCAAACCGGGCAACAATAAACCATGCCAGTGAATAGATGAGTCCTGATTTTTTAATTGATTATTAACGTGAATTACCGCCTCATCGCCTTCTTCAAATTCGAGTGCAGGCGCGGGAAATTGTCCATTGACTGTAATACGTTGAACAGGTTTTCCCGTGATATTGACCGTTTGTTCTGCAATGGTCAGGTGATATTCCTTGACCGCAGCAAATGCAGAACTCGAACACAATGCACAGACTGTTAAAAACAGCGCAGGCTGATAAAATTTAGACATGACTTAATCCTTAAAATAAAACGTAAAGGTGTTTTGAATTCAGGATTAAGCTTTGGGTGGACGTAAAATTTGCTGCCAATGCCCAAGTAAATGTTGAGCTTGATAAGCAGGCAATAGAATATTGACCGATGTAAGTGCTATAGGTTGAATCAGTTCAGGGACTTGCACATTCAACACACTGTTTAAGCTTTGACAATGCAACTGCGCACAGTCCTGACAATTCGTCTTTGCAGTAGAAAAATCAGCCGAGCCATAACAATCTGCCGTATTTAAATCGGTATCCGTTGCGGATGTGTGCTGACTGAGATGATGGTTGGCATTGGCATCATGCCCAGATAAATGCTGCTTGGTTTCAGGATGCGTTTGCAAAGCTGTCGTATGACAATCTAGTAAAGATGTTACTCCATGCGCTGAGGTTGCAGAATGTCGAATCTCAGACCCTGCTGCCTGATTTGACATCATCCAATCATGTGCAGGTTTTACCGCAGCACTGACAATACCACTCCACCCCATGACAAATGCCATCAGGACAACAAACCACATTCGTTTGTAGGGTTGAGTCAGCACTAAATAAATTCCTGAGTATGAAAGATGCAGACCTGAACTTGCACAAGAATTGAACATTTTTGCCAAGTACAATCCACAATCTACAATGCACTCAATATAATTCAAGCCCCACTTATACACAATATCTTCTGCATTGAAAAACAGAGTGAATCCGTGTGATTTAAAAGCCAACTAAAACAATCAAGTTATATATTAAGCAACTTATTTTTATAATTAACTGAGTAAATACTCAATAAATTCAGTGTATTTAAAATAAACAAAAAGGATTCGATTGAATCCTTTTTATACTTATTTTGTATAAGTCATAAACAATTGATGTACAAATGTTTATAAATTAATCGGCTTATCCATAGTGTTATCAACATAGATATCCATACGGTTATCTACAAAGTTATCCACAGCATAAGCACTTGTGATTGTAGAAATTTATACTTCGACTGCGCCAACTTTTGCCAATTCAGCACGCATTTCATCAATCACCGTTTTATAGTCTGGCTTGCCAAAAATTGCTGAGCCTGCAACAAACATATCTGCGCCCGCTTCTGCAATTTCACGAATATTGGCAGGTCCCACACCACCATCGACTTCTAAACGGATATCACGACCTGAAGCATCAATGATTTGACGTGCCTGACGTAATTTCTCTAAAGTCATTGGAATGAATTTTTGCCCACCAAAACCAGGGTTCACACTCATGAGTAAAATCTGATCAACTTTATCAAGTACATAATCTAAATAATGCAGCGGTGTAGCAGGGTTAAAGACCAAACCCGCTTTTGCCCCACCCGATTTAATCAGTTGCAATGAACGGTCAATATGCTCTGAAGCTTCAGGATGGAACGTGATAATGTCTGCGCCCGCTTCTAGAAAATCACCAATCATGCGGTCTACAGGTTTTACCATTAAGTGCACATCAATTGGTGCAGTAATACCATAGTTTTTCAATGCCTTACATACACCTGCACCGAAAGTTAAATTCGGTACATAGTGATTATCCATCACATCAAAATGCACCACATCGGCACCTGCCTGAAGTACATTTTCCACTTCTTCGCCTAGACGAGCAAAATCTGCAGATAAAATAGACGGCGCAATTAAATAAGGCTTGGACATGGGAGAACCTAGCTGAATATTGGGATTGTGGCGCATTATAGCAAAGACTGCTTGATGTGGTGGATTCTGTTACGATTGGATCATTCAGTTCGATGATTCAGTTGGATCATCCAATTTAATAATTCTATATCCGCAACGCTCTGTTGCAGCATTCCACTGTTCTTTCAGTCTAGCTTTGTTATGGTGAACACCATTACTCATTTGAACAACATGCTGGTTTCAACAGATGATAAACAGTTCTGCCCATATTCAAACAACGCAAGCAAGCCGTATTGCCAAGCGTCTACTCAACCACTGGAAACATAAATTTGACGTTGCAGAAAGCGCAACCCAATACCAAATTATGATGCCAAGTGCCACAATTCTGCTTACACCCCAAACACATGAGCTTGTGGTTAAAATTCAAGTAAAAAATACTGAAACAGATTTAAGTTACCTTGAACAAGTCGTGCTTGATCATTTAAGTCGTATGGGACAAACAGTATTGAGCGCAGTTTGGCAACGCTACTAACTGTTTCATGTTAAGGCGCTAAACGCTGCGTCTGTTCAAAATCCTTAACCGCTTGAATACGTTTTTGTGTTGCAGGATGGCTTTGCAAAAAATCCAAAGGGCTTTTGGCGATGTCTTCACCTGCATCTTCTGCCAAACGCTCCAAAAAATGTGCAAAATGAATGGTTGGAATGCCCTGAGCGTGCATCGTATTTAAAGCATAATGATCTGCTTCAGATTCAAAATTACGTGAATAATTTGCCCCCACGAGCGCCACAGGCAAGGTCGAAACTAAATCTGTACCATCTCCTGTAATCGCGAGCAAAATAATACTAAACCCTAAGCTCGATAAAGCCTGTTGCAAGCTGTGTCGTTCTACCAAATGCCCTTGTTCATGTGCCAACACGCCAATGATTTCCTGATCATTCTCCGCCAATTCCACCAATTCATCGGTCAAAATAATGGTGTTATTCGGAATTGCCAGAGCATTCGCGCCTAAGCGATCACCTTGTCGAAACAGCACTTTGGCAGGTGTATCTCCTGCAATAAGCTGTCGATAATCTGTTAGAATTTTCTGCTGACGCGCTGCGGGCAGTTGGCTTGGCGCTGTCATGTCTAAGATATAACGCTCTGCTTCATCACCAATTTGCTTTAAGGTATTCGCAGGTAACTGAAAAGCAACGTATTTGGATGCACTTGGGATGCCCCATTGCACTGTGGCAAATACCATCAACAATACAAAAACCAGACTAAATACAATTAGGCTTGGCGTACGTTCCAATTTCCAAATAGAATGCTGCACCTGTTTATTTCGCAGTTGAAACCATTCAGGCAAGGCTTCGGAAAATTCAATACGTGCATCGTCTTTAAGTTCAATGACAGGTTGAATTTTACCTAGTGCGCCCACCAACATCATGTCTTGATAATGATAGTGTCGTTGTTGCTGTAAATTTTCACCATAACGAATAAGTACCGACTGAGCATCTATAGGAGAGATTTTGGCAGCCCATGGTTTAGACACTACACCATCATAAAACACCACATCCACGATCTGTGCTGCCATCTTCTTCTCCTAGCTTACAGCGATACATCAATATCAAAAATATCACTGAGTTCTTCTGCAAGTGCGCTATGTTCAGCTTGCAGTTTATTGATCATCAAATCTGGATCATTTTTTAAATGTAGACTTAAAGACTCAACCTGATAGCGATATAAACGAATGGCTGCCCATGGGGTCATTAAACCCAAACTCAGAACTTTCACAATCCAATTGGTCACCACAATCCAAGTATAGTGCCACTGTCCGCAATCGGTCTGAAATTCACTACGACTGATACTGGTATTGTTCCATGTGGTGATAAAAATTCGCGCCGACATTAGTGGCCAAATTAAAAATATCCCCAACAGATAAACCGCTAAAAATAACCAAACCAACTGCGCAGGATTACGACTCAACTGTCCTGCCAAAGTCAACATTATCCCGACAGCAAGCAAAATGCCAAAGAACAAAAAAATAGGCATATACATTGCGCGCATATATGCTGGCCAGTCTGCTTTTAGTTTAAATTTAAGCTGTCCTGCATATAAATGGTCTAGGCAATAACGCTTATACATCCACACCAACACAGGAAAAAATAAGCCCAAAGTAAACAAATTAATTACGATACATTTTAGAAATACCCAATAGGCTTCTTTGTTACTGCCTGAAAAATAAAAACGCGCATTGCCAAATTTACTATTTCGCGCCTTGAAACGGATGGTCGCTCGAATCAACCACGGCACAGCCAAATATAAAGCCACCACGCCAATAACCATGGCTTTGACTGAATAATTGGAAACCACCGAGATCGCAACATAAATTCCAATGGCAATTAAACGTCCCAATAAAATTTTATGTGGGATGCCTGTAAAATCAAAACGACGTTTGATTAATTCGGTATTGCCATAAAAATAGCGCAAACGACGTACTTTTGCCCACGGTGCATACAGCCCAAAGGTCACGATCATCAACAAAATATTGACAATCCAAATACCAAAATACTCTGAGGCACTACCATGAAACTGAAAATGATGAATCCGTCCAAGTAATGGATTCCGTGCGGGTGGCGTCGTAGGCTCCGCTGCAAAAAAGGGGGAAGATGGCATTGCTTGTTGTGGTGAATCCCATTCTGAATTGTGCATGTGATGCCTTATTTATTTTATTGTGCGGTCGTTATTTTACCCAGACACTCAAACCCAAATGAGCAATCTTTCCAAATGGTAAAAAAGCAAGTGTTCACCATTCTAATAAAAAGTGAACAACTTGCCTAGAAAAGTTTAAAAATCAATGCGTAAAATTGAGTACTTGGCTTAGTCCGCTTGCAATTGTACCGCATGGAATTGCAAATGCTGATCTATAAAGCTTTGAATGAAATAATAGCCATGATCATAGCCTGCATGTTCCCGCAAACTCAATTTTTGCCCAACCGCATCGCAAGCTTGCTGAAATAATGCAGGATTGAGCTGACTATAAAATTGATCTTTCAATCCCTGATCAATCAAAATTTCACTGAACAATGCACCTTTGGCCCGCACCAAAGCAGTAGCATCGTGCTGTAACCATACTTGCTGATCTGTACCTAAATAATTCGAAAATGCTTTTTCACCCCACGGACATTGGCTTGGCGCACAAATCGGAGCAAAAGCAGATACGGACTTAAATTTGTCAGGATATTTAAACGCGAGGGTCAATGCACCATGACCGCCCATACTGTGCCCCATGATGCCAAGGTGCTGTGCCTGAATTGGGAACTGTTGCAGTACCAATTGATAAAGCTCATCGGAGACAAACGTTTCCATTTGATAATGTGTCGCCCACGGTGATTGTGTCGCATTGATATAGAAACCTGCACCCTGTCCAATATCCCAATGGTCGCCTTTCGCAACAGCTTCACCACGTGGTGAAGTATCTGGACTAATCAAGATTAATCCCAATTGTGCTGCCATGTGCTGCGCATGTGCTTTAATCGCAAAGGTTTCTTCGTTACACGTTAAACCCGCCAAATAAAATACCGCAGGACACGCCTGCCCCGCCAAAGCTTGTTCTGGTAAAAAAATGCCAAACTGAGTTTCAGTCTGTAAAGCATTTGAATGAAAACGATAAATCCGTTGCTCACCCTCAAAACAGCAGTTGTTCTGAATTAACTCCATCACCCTCTCCTCTTTGGCTTATTGAACAGACTGCGCACTCGATTGAATTTCTGCCGATGTTACAACACTTTTTTGTGGAAACAAACGCTGCTCTAATTGTGGCAGCATTAATTCCATATTTTTACCAATTGCCCATTGTGGCTCTGAAGGTTCAAAACCTTGCGCTTGCTCCCATTTTGCCACGGTCGCTTTGGCTTCATTAAAGGCATTGGCAAAAGAGTTTTGTTCACGCATAGCCTGATCAAAAAAGGCACGGCCAAAATAGGTATAGTCAGCTTCGTTTGAACAGCCAAACGACTCACGATCTGCTGCCGATGCAGTAATCACCAAGGTATTATCATCTTGCAAGGCTGATACAAAGCTACCTGAATAACAGGCTGAAATAACGATCACACGCCAGCGAATACCCGATTTATCCAAAGTATCACGCAGCCATTTCGGATCGACCTGATTTAAGTCGAGTGGCGCATTTTCAATTTCAAAATGATCTTTTAAACCGTGTGAGGTCATATATAAAAACAGCACATCACTTTCACGGTTCATGCGTTGCCCAATACGGCGCAGCGCCAATTCAATACTGGTTTGCGAAGCAATTGGAATTACATTACGGGTCATTGGGTTATTAATGAGCACCATCGAACGTCCAAAAGTGCCAAAACGGGTATCAAACTGTTCACGAATGCGCTCAATTTCAGACATAAATACGTCTTGATAGCTCGCCCCTGCAACCCCTAAGAAGTACCAATGCGATTGGGCAAATTCCCCATATTGAATACTGTCTAAAGCTTTATTCAGTACACGGCTTTGTGCATAAAAAGCTTCTTCGCTTAAACTTGGTGGAACTTCTTCTACTTTCCAAATGGGCTGACTTTTCACTGACATCTGCCAAACCACCAAAGTGAATAAGGTCGCCAAAACAATCAGTGCACGTTCCCACCACGGCCAATGTAGCTCACGTGAAAATACCCACACCACGGCCAAGCTTTGCCAAACAAACAGCACCATAAAAATGGTAGGTAAATAGTCATACAACACATACGGTAAGACATCCATCATGCCCATGTATTGAATCAAGCTTTGTAATAAAGCAACGTGTGTATCTAATACTAACCACAACAAAGCAGGTACTAATAATAAACGCGGGTTATTGACACGCTGAGAAAGAATAATTCCGACAATTAAGGCAATAAAAGGCCACAAAGCATAACTAACCAAACCCTGTGGGTTAAATTCCCCCACTTCTCCCGCCACCAACCAACTGAATAAGGTATTGGCAAGACCGCCTAAAATCCCCCAAAAAATCAGTTGTAAGATAGAAGGTCGAATAATTTGTAAAGAGCGTCGCGAACCCAAAAATAACCAAACACCCGCGGCTTGGTTGCTTTTAAAATCGTGCCAAAAATTAATGGAGGGTTTGAAGTCAATCATAGGATTCTGTTAATCGCTGCTCGCGTTTCCACACTCCAAGTTTATGCTTGTCGTCGTAATTATCAATTGTCAATTTTAACTATATAACAAATCTTTGCGCATTATAGAAGCATTGAACGCCTTGCCACTGCTTTAGTGGTAGAAATCTACCCATTGTTCAAATTTGCTTGGAAATAAGCATCAAATCGGCAAGCATCGCCCTGCCATTGATGTGTAGTTTCCTGCCCCGCCAAAAACACCGCCAAACGTGGACGCTTCACCACAACACGTTTGGCAATTTGCTGTGCTAAGCTTAATAAATGATCACCCAAATCCATTTCACCATCTTCAGGTAACAACAAATGTAATAACTGCATTTGTTTTTTGACTTGAGCCTGCTTTTTCTGCGCCTGTTGATGTTGATCTCGCTGCGGAAACATCGGATCTAAATACACCACATCAACCACTTTACTCTGCGCTATACAGTCACGTAAATAATCTGCTGAATCTGTAAAAACCAATTGGATACGAGCAACAACACTTGCCAAGAAAGGATCATCTGCGGCTTGACGTTTAGCGTCTTCCAACAAAGTAAAAAGAATCGGATGGCGCTCCAATAACGTGACAGAAGCACCCAAATGTGCCATGAGTAAACTGTCATGTCCTAGCCCTGCCGTAGCATCAATCAAACTTGGTTTTTCCGACAAATTACAGGCGCGAGCAATCATTTCCGATTTTAAAGAGGCACGTTTTAACCGCCCAATTTCAGCTTTCCAATCGGGTTGCATTTTCATGCCATGGGCACATAACCACAGCCCTTCAGCATCGACACACAATGCCAATTCAGGGTTCAAACGCAAAAAACGCGCATTGAGTTTTTCTACTGTTTCAATGCGCGTTTGCACGCCTCTAGACAAAAGCACAGCAGAATAATGCTGTGCTTGAGTGAGACACTCGGCTTCGGTATATAAGCGAAGTTCGCTTACCATAGTTTCCAGCCTGTGAATGCGAACAATAAAATGATTAAACCTGAAGCAATACGATACCAAGCAAAAATCATAAAATCTTGCTTAGCCACATACGCCACCAATGCACGGATCAGCAAAAGTGCGGAAACAAAAGAAACGATGATCCCGAAGCTGAGCACGGTCCAATCTTCGGTGGTTTGGAATACATCATAGCTTTGGTACAAGTCGAGTAATCCTGCGCCAATAATGACAGGAATCCCCAAAAAGAAGGAAAACTCGGTTGCTGCTTTACGCGATACACCCAAGAACATCGCGCCAATAATAGTTGCACCTGAACGCGAAGTCCCCGGAATCAGCGACAATACCTGAATTAGACCAATCCAAATCGCATCTCGATAAGTTAGTTCTTCAACCTCATGGGCACGTACTTGTGGTGGATGTTTTTCAATCCACATAATAATAAAACCGCCAATAATCAAACCAATCGCCACGGCAACATCATTAAAGAGTAATTCTTTTACAGTCTGCCCAAAGGTCAATCCAATCAGAATAATTGGAATAGATGCCATAATCAGACCAAAGCCCAAGCGTCGACCTTTTTCTTCGCCAGTAAACATGCCTGTGGCTGCGCCCCATAGACGTGTCCAGTACTCATATATGACCGCTGCAATTGCTCCCATTTGAATGGCAATCACAAATACATCGCTTTTTTCTTTGGTCCAAAAGTCCATTAGCTCTGCAGCTAGAATCAAATGTCCTGTGCTAGAAATGGGTAGAAATTCGGTAATCCCTTCTACAATACCCATAATTGCCGCTTTGAGCAGCAGTAAAAGATCCATAAATAACCCTAATTATGCCTTGCCTTGTTCTGGAATTTTTTTCCAAGCATTGTCACGTAAATAAACAGGCAATGCTTGTTCTGCGCTGACCCATTGCTGTTGCTGTGCACAGACGCGTGCAATAGTAGCAATATCTTGTGCGCTTGCACTTAAGCCTTTGTATTGTATTTGTTCTTGATCAATCAGACCCGCCCCAGAACCGACTAATTCAAAGCGTACCGCCTGTGCAGCATCGCTATAATTCAATAATTGTTCCTGATCAACCGCCTGCATGATTCCTTGTGCATCTAGCTCAAAACTGGCGATATACACTTCATTCATGCGTGCATCCAACACAGCCGTAACCGCAGTTAATCCTTCAAGACGATAAGCCGCCTGCGCCAATGCCTGCAAAGTCGATACAGGAATTACAGGCACATCATGCGCCCACGCCAAAGCTTGCGTGACTGCCGCATTAATTCGCACACCGCTAAAAGAACCCGGGCCACGGCTAAAGGCAATTGCAGTCAGATCAGCCGTACTAATTTGAGTTTCAGCAAAGCCTTGCTCAATCATCGGTAAGATGATTTGCGTTTGTGCTTTTGCTCGCGCATCTAATTGAAAAAAGAGTTCCTGTGTTTCATCTACAATCGAAACGGAACACTGCTCATTGGCAGTTTCCAATGCCAGCAATTTCATGCACAACCTTCAAGGAGTAAATATCAAAAATTGGCGTTATGATACTCCACTCCTGAAATTCACGCGAGGATTTACATGCCTTAGATTGCAATTCCTGAGTATAAAATTCTATGTAATTACAGCTAAAAAATGCGTTTGACTAAACGATGCAAATTCTATTTTAGAGTGTTGCAGGCTCTAGGTTTACAAAATGCTGAAAATGTTCAGCATAGTGCAGCGCACTCATTTTTAAACGTGCTTCTGCAGACTCATCCAAAGTCTTAACCACTTTACCGGGAGAACCCATCACCACAGAATTATCAGGAATCACTTTCCCTTCAGGAATTAAAGCATTGGCACCAATAATACAGTTTTTACCAATCACCGCATGATTCAGCACCACTGCATTAATACCAATCAGGGTGTTATCGCCCACGGTACAACCATGTAACATCGCCAGATGTCCAATAGTCACATAATCACCAATCTGCATTTCAATACCTGCATCGGTGTGCAAAACAGCATTTTCCTGAACATTACTAAAATTACCCAATTTGATTTTACTGTTATCGGCACGTACCACAGCCCCAAACCAAATACTAACTTTCTGTCCCAACTCAACCTGACCAATGACCGTGGCATTATCCGCCACCCACCCATCCCACGGTTGCTGCATTGCTTTCGGGGCATATCCTTTAAATTTATACAACATGGTTCCTTCCTATCTTCACATCAAAATTTTTCTATTTCTTAAATGTTGGTGAATTTAACAAAAACGGCCATTCTTTACGATAATCCAAACCATATTCAAATAAAGACACCAACATCCGCGCTGTTAAGCCCCAAACCACTTCATCTTCAACCTGCATACTCGGAAAATATAATTTTTGTTGTGCAAAGCTCACTTCATACGGCGTTGGTGGCGCTTCCATTAAATGCTGTAAAGAGGCAAAAAAGATCCGATCAATTTCTGAAGGTTGTGGAATTAATTCTACTTTTGGAGGAATCAGCCCCACCACAGGCTTAACCAACATTCCATTACGGGCTTTTTGCATTGGCAAGTCACCAATCAACTGCACTTCAAATGGATTTAATGCGGTTTCTTCCTGCGCTTCACGCAATGCCACCACAATATTACTGGTATCTTGCGGATCGCGTTTGCCACCAGGGAAAGACACCTCACCCGCGTGATTATTGAGTAAGGTAGAACGGCGGGTTAGCAATACCTTTGGATCAGACTCGTCGGTAATGGCAATCAATACCGCTGCATGCGCTTCCATGAACGTTTTAGAAAAGCGCAAACGTTGCTGTAATAGATGCGTGAGCGAATGATCAATCATGCCTTATAATTCTCCTTGTCTAAGTTTTCATCATAGCTGAAATAGGTGGGCAATAGATAGAGAGGATGCCAAAGTTGAAATTTTCAGTTATTCTGAGAACTCCCTTCAACAATGACGATCACTATGAACTTTTGTGGAAATTGTGGACAAAAAACAACAACGAAAATTCCGCTTGGCGATCAGCAATTACGTCAAGTGTGTAGCGCATGTGGCAATATTCACTATGTCAATCCAAAAGTCATTTGTGGTGCATTGGTCGTTTGGGAAAATAAAGTATTGTTGTGTCGTCGTGCAATTGAACCACGCTATGGTTTGTGGACTTTACCCGCAGGCTATATGGAAATGTTTGAAACCATGGAGCAAGGTTCTGCCCGTGAAACCCGCGAAGAAGCCGAAGCGGAAATTGAAATCGAACAACTTTATTGCATGTATAACATTCCACGGATTGGGCAAATTTATGTGCTGTTCAAAGCTCAATTGTTGAATGGTCAATTTGGTGCAGGTGAAGAAACCATCGAATCACGCTTGTTTAGTGAAGATGAAATTCCGTGGTCTGAATTGGCTTTCCCAAGTGTAGAACGTACTTTACAACACTACTTTGCAGATCGAAAAAACAATCATTTTACGACCCACTTAGAAACCTTAGGTTCACGTACAGATCATACGGGTTAAAAACCCCACATGATGTTCATTTGAATCAAGCTAAAATTCGAATAATAAATAGCCCACTCTAAAGTGGGCTATTTTCATCACTATGTCACCTAAAATTAATGCTAAATACGCACTTTATTTGGGTTATAACACTCAGCAACATCTAGACTTACAGCTCCACCTTGGGCTTTCACCAAAGCTTTATCTGCATCAGTTGCTAAAGCAGGGTTTTGAGCCACGTAAGTTGCAAGTTGCGCATGATAAATATTGCTCCACTTCACTGTTGAGCCATTGAAATCAGACAATGTAATACGTGTAGAGTTGGCTGCAACTAAATTGCCAATATTGGCACGTGCACCGCCCACCACTTGACCATTTCCACCTTCAACCGCTTCAATTTTGGTATTCAAACCAATGACTGCGCCATCAAGTTTATGAAATTTTGGATTGGCTAAAATCATACGTAAAGTGACTGCTTTATTGTCGATATCGGTTGCACCTAACACACCTATACGGTATTGCTGCACACCATTTGTATCAACATATTCAGCACCAGACTGACGAATTGCTGCACACTGACCAGACATATCGGTTTCTGTGGCATTTGGTGCTATATCTGTACGAATATTGCCATCCTCATCTAAAACAACACCTAATTTGATGCTATCTGTAGTCGTTCCGCCATCAAAATTAAAGGTCAAGGTTGCATAAATTGGGAAAATATAGCGACTGCCTAAAGGTACATTTTTCTGGGTTTTAAAAACGCGATTATCCAAAAAGTTCACAGAAAAGAATTTATAGGCATCAAAAGAACCTTTGAACTGATCGGTACCTATGGTTTGTTGCCATTGACCATAATCTGCAGGATTCGCTGTTGTAGATTTGGTCAATAATTTATAAAAACCTTCCGTGCCTGCAATTAAATAATCATTAAACACCTTACCTTGGGTAATTTTAAAATCATCAGCCGCATTGTCATTCACACTAAAACGGAATGGCCCCTGAATACGTTTATTCAATGGGTTGACCCATGTGGTTTGTGCTGCTGCTACCATACGCTCAGGACGTACTTTACGAATCAATTCACCACTCACCGTTAAAATTGGGTTGGTCGTGTTTGCAGACACCGCACCTTTCCATTGCATACCATAACCGAAGGTATATCCAGAACGGTCTGTGATTAGTTGATATTGCCCAATGAGGTGTTTCAAATCTGCGACCGTAGATTTACAGTCTGCCAAATTACAGCCATATAAACCTTGTGGTAATTGTGAATCTTCTTTGGCTAAAATTGGATAGTTAGCTTGATAAGATGCCGAGTTATTCATGTAAACCAAGGTGTTTAATGCTTGATAAGCATCATCTTGAGATACCTGTGACACATCTACCCACGGGCGTAAAATACTGGCATAAGCCCCTGAACGATAGTCACCAACCTCAACGGACTCAGCAATATTTGCCAATTGTTCTTTTTTGAGTGTCGTAATCGTTAAAGGCTGAATATCACCTGCAATGGTTCCTCCACCTTCAACAGAAAGTGCTTGTAGCAAGCGTACAATTGCAGTCGCGACCTGTATCGTTTCGTCACTACTACTTAAACTCGTTGCTTGGCGTCCTGTTAATCCACGTGCCATATCTAACACACTTAAACGTGGATAACCCGCACCTGCAGTACTGACCATTCCAATATCAGACAATGATACTGTCCCTAAATCAATATATTGATTGGTCTTTTCCTGAATAAAGAAGTGGACTTTATCTCCTTCACTACATTTACCTGTTGCCGCATTACTTTTCGGCTCAATCATGGTGATGTAGGTTTTACTGGTATCACTGCTACAGGTAAAATTCAAACCATCCACAGGATAATCCAATGCAAATTCCACGCAGTTTTTTGCTGTACTGGCACAACTCCCGTTGATATACGCCACAGCATTAGGCTCTGGATTAATATTGGCACTTTCTCCACCACAGCCACTCAATGCCGCCATCAATGCTGTCGTTGCAAAAGGTAAAATATGTCTTGTTTTCATCCTGAATTCTCTTATTGTTGTTAGCGTATCGCAATGAGTTTTAATTGCCCTTGGTTACTGAGCGCGCGATGTTCCATATCCACTGCAGAAGCCAATGGCGTTAATAATACATAGTGGCTATTTTTTGGAAGTTGCAGCATGCCCTCTATCACCTCATGTTGTAAGACATTGCCTGCAGTATCCTGATTTCTAAAACCACCAGCACCTTCAATCACACAGCCTTTTTGATCCAGAAAAACCACAAAAGGCCAATAAAAGGTAGGTTGATTTTGCTTCGTAGCATAAGAGTTGATTTGAATATTTTGAATATTGCCTTCTAACTTCACCAATTCATAATCAAATTTTTCGGTTAAGGGAGCTCTAGGCCACAAATTTAAATCTTGTTGTGCTTTTAAGGTTTTAGCTTTATTTTTTTTGCTTTCAGCAAAACATTGCTGCCCCAAACCCTCAATTGCTTCAGCTTGATTAACACGATAATAGTCTGCAGCCAAAACAATAGCGTGAGGCTCAGCAACCGATTGCTTTTTAAATAATTTATTGAGAACGGAACGGCTTACACCACGTTCACGTTCGACCACTTGCATACGAGTACCACCGCCATTTTTTGTGTCAATTATGCCTTCTGGCATACTATAAAAGCGTTTTTTTCCTTCTAAATTAAACTCCTGATCTTCCAAATACTCACTTTTAACATACTGTTCTCCCGCCATCTCCATAAAACCCGTTTGTTGGGCAGATGCATGCGATGCTTGATCTGGTGTTTTTTTAGAAACAGACACTGTGGATGGATCAATCGCAAATTGCTGAGGAAGCTGTTGTAAATCCTCTAGTACAGATGGTTTTACCGCGACTTTGTTGATCGCTGCTTCTTTTGCCAATCCTGTTTGATGAACAGATTCCGCACTGGAAATATCTTGCTGCACTGCATTTGGCTCAGTGTGTGATGCACGCAATGATGAGTTCTCTTTGCTTTGACTAGCCTGATTTTGTGACATAGCGGATTGTTCTGAGATATTCGGCTTAGACAAATTCAGTTGCTTGCTCGCCTGAACAGAAATATTTTTAGATACCTGAACGGATGTTTGAGCAGTTATCTGCTGTACTTGATGCACCTTGTCTTGCTTAAACTGGTCTTGTTGTTGGTTTTCTTGTAGTTGCTTTTGTTGGACTTGCTTTTGCTGTTGTGCGGTTTCCAACGCCTGTATCGTTTGCTTTTTTTCTGCAGCATTACGCTGCACCACAATTGGACGACCATCTGGTCCAATAATGGTGTAAAACTGATTCGCGTAACACACCGATCCCATACTGAAAATCAGTGTGAGTATCGACTTTGAAAATAAAGTCCGTTTTATTTTCCGTACTGAACTTACCATCGTGTTCTATAACTCAATCCAAGAATTGTAATTTTTGTATCCGTTTTCACATTCAAACCCGCATAAGGGTTTAACAGCAGGTTATTCACACCTTCCTTATTGGCTAAGCTACTGGTATTGGCTGGAATTTTATCCTTACTTTGTAAAAAGCCGATGGATAAATCAAGGTCTGTATCTGCATCAAAACGATATCCCACACCCAGACCGAATAAACGTGCATTATTAATTGGTACCATAGTGTTACGTTTATTGTCAGGAATCGCACTACCACGTGGTTCATAACCCGCACGCAGTTTTAAACGGTCTGTGGCTGAATATTCGATGCCAACACCCCAGTTCCACGGTGACTTAAACTCTAATGGCAAAGCTAAACTGTCATCAGACACATGCTCCGAAAGCAATTTTGCAATTTTTAATGCCGAGATTTGACGGTCAAACTCGAATTTGAATTTATCCCATGCTTTATAGTCAGTCCAGCCCACATCAAAATTGACTTGTAAATCAGGCATGACTTTATATTTTATCCCCGCTTGAAAGTGCGCAGGATATTCAAAATCCATAGAAACCAAACCAGACTCACTGGCTGGAATATAACTTGGGAAACCTAAAATTGCCGCTAAAATCTGACCTGTTGGTGAAGACATCAAACCATTAATTAACTCACGCGGTGCTTTCGAGTTATCAATATGATATTTGCCCTTTAAGCGCATTTTAGCTGCACTCTGATACACCATACCAAAGCTAAAATCTTCTGTCGGTTCCCACAAAATACCCAAGTTATAACTCGGGCTTAAACTTTGCTCAACCGCCAGTTGCATTTGCCCAAAACGGGAAAATGGATTCATACCTTCTTCGGCATTACAAATCCCGAGCAACAAAATATCGGTAATGATGTCTGAATTTTCTTTAAATGGCGTACAGACCACTTCATCCACCATACGTAACATCCCGATCAGTTCATTCGGGAAGCGTAAATCGGTATTCATGGCGATGGCTTGGTAAGACATCCCTATTGACGCACCGACTGACAATTCATCATTGACTTGATAGGCGATAGATGGAGAAAGATAGGTGATACGTTCTAAGGCAACCTGTTGTCCCATAAAGTTACCAGGGTTACCATTTTCGGCACCAAAGCCCGCAATCAACGGCGCATATAATGCGGTGGCAAAGGTCACTTTGGAACCTGGTGGATTATAGGCAATACCGTTGGTTGGCGCTGCCAGTGGCATGCCTTTACCCAAATCGACAAATTTTTTCAGAATCGGGACATACAGCGTTGGATATTCTACATCGGCTTGTACTGTACCTTTAAAATCGGTACAAAAATCGGCCAAAATTTCTGGTCCATCGTTACACACCACAGGGTCATCAGAATAACCAAATACGTCATAACCTGCTGGAACGGAAAGCTCACGCTGTACATCAAAATGTGCCAACACCCCTTGCACATCTGTTTGCAAACCTTCAATCTTGGTCAGTGCAGCAGGGTTAAAGTGAATCGCACTAATACCAGGAGGATCTGCAGTGACCGCATTCCCCATAGTCAAAGAACGAATATCGACAGATAAGTTTTGTCCAAGCTGCGCAAAAGCAGCCCCTGAACAGCCCGACAGTATAATTGCAGTCACTAACGGGCGAAGTCGTATCATTTTCATGCGACTAGCCTCTTAGCGAATTTTTTTACCGAAACCGAGAATATCCAGTGGGAATGACAAACCAAGTGATACGTCTGGCGCGTCTTCGGTCAGACCGATTCCTACCGTACCATTCACAATGGTTTCAGGTGAAACGCGAACGCCTAATGAAATAGCCAAAGTCGAACTGGTCTGGTCTGCAGGTGAATAGCTTTCACCCGTATGATAAGTAAACTCCGAACCTGTATTAAAGCTTTGCTGATAGGACATGGTCATCGACACATCGTAGTTAAACGAATAAGCAAAACCAAAAGCAAAACCACCACTAATACCTGGCTCAAACTCTTCAATAATACGGCTACCGCGAATTTGATTGAGACCGCTTTCTTTAAAACCATAGTTGGCTGAAGCAGAAGCAAACAATACAACTGGGTCAATATACTTACGCGTACTTGCACCGATGCCTGCAGAGTAGTAACCCTTACCTGTTGATAAATCTTTAACAGGATTAATCTCGTAAGGACTATCCCCCGTTTTGGTCGATAAATTTGCGAATAAAATTAAAGGTAAACGCCCCGCTTTTAATGGGAATGGCTCCCAACGTGCACCTAAAGAAATATCCCCCAAGCCTGCTGCCGTGGCATCTTTTAACAAGTCTGACTTTGCAACCAATGGTACAGAAGCAGATAAAGTTAAATTGTCACGCAAACCATATTGTGCGGTGAAGGTGTTAGTTAATGCGTGGGACGCATTTTCTTGCACACGAAGCTGATACAACTGACCTTGAGCCATTTCAAGGTCGAGCTGCGTATCACGATGATAGGTATAATCAATATCATAATAAGATGAAATATCACCTTGTTTCATGAGCGAGTATTGACGCTCATTCGAGGTAAATACTTCTTCTAAATTCGCCTCTTTGGTTGCATCGCCCTCTTGCTGTTGCAAAGCAGATGATGCTGCTTGTACGCCATTTGTAGCGACAACCGCACTATTTGTTTCAGCACTTGTATCTGCAGTTGATGCTGCTGTATTTGATACTTCTGCCTGTTCAGCTGTAGTTTCATATTCCCCTAATTGCGTCTCCTCTGCGGCATAAGCCACCCCAAATGCCATTTGAATACTGAGAGCCAATAAGGTTTTATTCATCCATTTACGATCCATGATTTACCCCTTCCATTTTTTATTTTTGTATTTCGTGAACAACTAATTACTTGTTTTTATAGTAGAGTCTTAAAAAACGATGCTCGTACTGTCCATAATTTTCGGAATCTTTATTTACATTACGTTCCAGACGTATTGTCGATGCTTTATCGGCTATTTTTTCCATCGCAAATTGTGGATATTGAATATCAACAAAGGCATAACGATTCACTGTTGCATCTTCCACATGACGTAAATCTTTTTCATGTAATGCCAACATATTTTGTCGATGCTGAGGTGCTACATTAATTAAGAACAGGGTGTTATTTTCCCAAACGTCCTTAAATCGTTCTTCATCAAAACTAATATTGCCCAAAGCTGGGTCAGCCACATAAACCCGCCCATTTTTATAGGCTTTATACACCACAAAATGTTTAAAACCTGCATAAGAAATTGGTACGATTGCAGGCTGCCCTTGCTTGACTAAATCTTCAAATTCACCACGATACCCCCCACTCTCTAGCCCTAAAGCAGCAACAAAGCGCTTCATATCTAACAATGAAAAACTACGACGCTCGATAATTCGCTCATACTCTCCATAACGAAGTAAACCACTCATGGTCTGTTGTTCGTTCAGTTGTGTGCCAACATAACCATTGAGCAAAGTCGTTAACGCTGCAGAACCACAGCTATAGTCATAGGCTTGGCGTACAATGCCACGGAATTGATCTTCTAAAGCAGGTTTAATTTGCACAGGTTCTCTATGCATACGGGTAAATGAATTATTTCTAGAATCCAAAGTTTCTGTATAGTGCACAGCTTCTGGATGCTGTTCTTTTAAATCAAAGGCTTGTGTGGCAGCGTAATAGATCAATGCCGAGCCCAAAGCGATCTCTAACATATATTTTTACTTTTTAGTTCTCGGCAATACCTGCCTAATATTTTTATTTTTAGAGTTTTCACTCTACTTCCTTGTATTTAGAAAGATACTCGTTTTATAGAAAAAAAAAAGAGCTTTCTATATTTTTTTGCGAACTCATCAGTTTATTTGTAAAAAAAAGCGCGTGAATTCACGCGCTTTTTCAGTGTTTAAATTAGTGACCCGAAATGGTGATTTTTGCACCTTGTGTATAACCAGCAGGTTGCAATGTATTACCACCGTAATAAGTTTGTAAGCCTTGAACTTCCATATCACCAATAGAAGCAGCAGTCTTACTGCCTAAACGGATACCTTGTACATAATTATCTTTTGCACCACCATGGCTAATGATTTGAATATAGCCATTGTTTGCACCTTCCTTACCTATCACACTAATATCTTGCTTTAAGGTTAAGTCCGTAGAATTAGCATCTGCAAACTTAATACTTTCAATAAAGATTTCACCTGCTGCACGATTACCTACAGTACCATCACCAGTACCTGCTTTAGTAGAGTTATCTAAAATACCTAAGTTTGCAATTTCTAAACCACCCACCATTGTGGTATCAAGTTTAATCATGGCACCTTGTGGCGCTGCACCCAATTGAATATTGGCATCCATTTTACCTGTTTTTAACGTTAAGCCAGATAAAATTGCATTATAGTTGTTATCATCATTACCACGACGAATGCTCGTAGCACCAGCTACTGGCTTAGCATTCGATGCAGAGACACCAATTTCACCAATATTAATTTCAAGCCCAGCTACTTGAGCAGCTACATTAATAAATGCACCACCATCAGCAGTCTCACCAGCATCTGTATCAATGACTAAATCTGCTAAATTATGAGAAGCCAATAAATATTTTGTTGGATTTGTCACATCAGACATATTGGCTTCAATAACCACACCGTGATTCGCTGTTTTTCCTTCGCCATTGCCCTTAATTACGATAGCACCTGCCTTTGAAGTACCACCGAAACCTAAGTCTCCAGCAGCACCTTTTGCAGCCAAACCATCATTATCATGGATTAAAAGTTTTTCGATTTCGATTTTAGAAATACCAATCCCGATGCTTAAACCATCTTGACCAGTAGTTGCGCTTAATGCAGTATCGTCCATTGCCTGCATTGCCATTGCATTTGTCGTTAACGCGATTGATGATACCAAAGCAAGTTTAGTAAATTTTTTCATCTTGTTACTCTCCCGAGAGTATTATTTTTTTGGTTTTACCACTCAGTGCCAGTGATTGTGTTTTTATTTGATGAGGACAACACTGACACACATTCCTTGAGTAGCCGGTTTGCACATACAAAGGTATATCTGAGTTATTTTTTGTTCAACTGCTGTTGGTCGCAATCCACATCTTACCGACAAACGGTTATTTGCTTTTTATCTGCTGCAATCATGTAAAATAGCCTTTTAAAATCTCTCAGCTGTTTACGCTTTATGTCCTATCCTACTCATTTTAAAAAATTATTCTGTGAACCTGAATATGAGGCTGCAAGAATTTTGCAAGCTTTGGCAGCACTTTCACATTGTATTTATTTGCAAAATAATGGAAAGGCACGTATTGCTTTTTTGGCTGAACGCTATTGTGTGCAGCAAAACCATCAACATTTTTACTTTCAAAAAACGGCATTGGATCAATATGAATTAAGTCCAACTCAATTAGATTTAACAGCTCATCTCGGTGCTTTAGAAGATGCTGACACCGCCCCATTTTGCAGTGTAATGGGGTTTGTTTCGTATGATGCAGCAGCACAGCAACACATCAATATGCAGTCTCGTCCCCAGCCAAGTATTTTTTTAGGTCAATTTAAAAGCTATTTACAGCAAGAAACTGATGGCTGGTATTTTTATAGTTCAGACGATGCTGCTACTCAAATCTTTGATTTTATTTTAAATTTATATACTCAATCAACCATAATTGAACAGTTCCAATTAAGCCAAAAGTGTCAAGCCCGCTGGAATTTCACAGATTACCAACGCGCCTTTCAACATGTTCAAGACTATATAGTGGCAGGAGATTGTTATCAAATTAATCTTACGCAAGAGTTTAGCGCTGAGGCTCAAGGTCAACTTTTAGAGACTGCAGCTCAGTTTTGGCAACTGACCAATGCACCTTATGCAGGTTATTTACGTATTGGTGATTTTGAAATTTTAAGTTGTTCGCCCGAACTCTTTATCGATTTTGAGGAAAATCGAAAAATTACCACAAAACCCATTAAGGGCACGATGCCACGTTATGGCGATCCTGAATTAGACCGACAATCGAAACAACAATTAAGTGAATCTAAAAAAGATCAGGCTGAAAATGTGATGATTGTGGATTTATTACGTAATGATTTAAGTGTTTATGCCGAAACTGGCAGCGTCAAAACGCCAAAGTTATTCAATATTGAGTCTTTTAACCAAGTGCATCACATGGTCAGTGAAGTGACCGCAACACTAAAAGCCGAGATGAATCCTTTTGATGTGTTGATGTCTGCCTTGCCAGGTGGGTCAATTACAGGCGCACCGAAAATTCGTGCCATGCAAATTATAGATGAACTCGAAGGTGCAGCACGTGGCGCCTATTGCGGCTCTATGGGTTATTTTGATGCCGATGGAACGGGTTCTTGGAATATCCTGATCCGTTCTATTCAGAAATATCAGCAAGATGTTTCATTATGGGCTGGTGGTGGCGTCACGATTGCATCTGTTTGTGAAGCAGAATATCAAGAATGTTTTGACAAGGTTTCAGCGATGTTGGACTTATTGAACCGCTGGTACAAACCTGCGCAATAGCATGTCACAAAAACAAAAAAAGCGAGTGAATTCAATGCTTCACTCGCCTCTACGATATTTTAACAATTAAGCCAAAATATCGTATTTTAAAGTATCTACTAAGCGTTGATTTTGATCATCTGTACCAATAGTAATGCGCAAATATTGATTGATGCGTGGTTTATTAAAATAACGCACAATAATACCGCGTTCACGTAATGCTGCAGCTAATTCACCCGCATCCTGTTGAGGATGTGATGCAAAAATAAAGTTGGCGTGTGATGGCAATATCTTAAAGCCCAAGCTCGTTAAATCCGTCACCAATTTCTCACGGCTAGCAATAACTTTTTGGCATTGGGCTTCAAAATACGCCTGATCTTGAAAAGATGCCACCGCAGCTGCAATGGCAAAACGATCCATTGGATAAGAGTTAAAACTATTTTTTACGGCTTCCAATGCGGCAATTAAATGTGGTTGTGCAATCGCAAAACCAACACGTAAACCTGCCAATGAACGTGATTTAGAGGTGGTTTGACACACCACTAGATTCTCGTACTTTTCCACCAATTTCACTGCAGACTCTGCACCAAAATCGACATAAGCCTCATCAATCACCACCACTGAATTTGGATTGGCCTGTAAAATTTCTTCAATCGCGCTTAAACCTAAAGCAATACTGGTCGGTGCATTCGGATTGGTGATGATAATGCCACCATTGGCTTGCTTATAGTCATCAACTACAATTTCAAAATCATCATTTAAAGGCAAAATTTTAGTTTTTACCCCAAAAAATTGACTATATACAGGGTAAAAACTATAGGTGATATCCGGATACAGTAACGGCTGTTCCTGAACAAAAAAAGCCTTAAAAATATGTGCAAGGACTTCATCTGAACCATTGCCAACAAAGACATTTCCAACAGCTACATTTTGCTGTTTCGCAATGGCTTGCTTAAGCTCAGACGCATCTGGATCTGGATATAAACGCAGTGCATCTGCCGAGTTTTCTAAAACCTTTTGCACCGCTTCCACCACTTTAGGCGAAGGTGGATACGGGTTTTCATTGGTATTCAATTTTAATAAATTTTGAATTTTTGGCTGCTCACCCGGTACATAAGGCTCTAGCTCACGTACTTCAGGGCTCCAAAAACGCATTTGTTCTGCTGTGATATTCATTTTGTATTCTCTTTAAACCCTCTCCTAACCTCTCCCAAAGGGAGAGGAATTTTCATTACTAAAGACACAAAATTTGTGTGGTTTAAATTCCCCTCTCTTTATTAGGAGAGGGTCAGGGAGAGGTTGTAATGCTATTTATGATTGATAACGATAACGTGCTGATCGTGCATGCGCATCCAGATTTTCCTGCTTCGCTAAAATATCAGCGGTTTTCGCCAAACTTTTCACGCCCTCAGCTGAACACATAATCAGACTTGAGCGTTTTTGGAAATCGTAAACACCCAATGGCGATGAAAAACGTGCTGTACCCGACGTTGGTAATACGTGGTTTGGCCCTGCACAATAATCACCAATAGCTTCTGGTGTATAGCGCCCCATAAAGATCGCACCCGCATGACGAATTTCTTCTGCCATCACTTGTGGATCATCCATACACAATTCTAAGTGTTCGGGCGCAACTTGGTTGATCAATTCAATCGCCTCTTGACGATCTTTCACCAAAACCAATGCACCACGATTTGCAATAGAAGTACGGGCAATTTCAGCTTTAGGCAAATTCGCCAAGTGCTGTTCAATCGCTTGCTCAACCTGATTCAGCAATTGCTCATCTGGTGTAATAAAAATAGATTGTGCAACCGTGTCATGCTCGGCTTGAGAAAGTAAGTCCATGGCCAACCATTCAGGATTATTCTCACCTTCAGCATAAACCAAAATTTCGGATGGCCCTGCAATCATATCAATGCCGACCTGACCAAACACAGCACGTTTTGCAGCTGCCACAAAGCGATTACCCGGCCCCGTAATTTTATCTACCGAAGGGATAGTTTCTGTACCATACGCCAACGCAGCAACGGCTTGCGCGCCGCCAATGGTAAATACACGAGTCACCCCTGCCAAATATGCAGCAGCCAAAACCAATGGATTGAGTTCACCATTCGGTGCAGGCACCACCATAATAATTTCAGGCACGCCAGCAACATGCGCAGGTACAGCATTCATAAGCACTGAAGATGGATAAGACGCCAAACCACCTGGCACATAAATACCAACACGGTCTAATGGTGTGACTTTTTGCCCGAGTGTATTGCCCAAAGCATCAACATAAGTCCAACCATCCTGCTTTTGCGCTTGGTGAAATTCACGAATACGTGCAGCAGCCAATTCCAAAGCTTCACGAACTTCGTTATCTAAAGCATCAAATGCGGCTTTCAGTTGTTCTTGACTTAACTCAAGTTCTGAAAATTGATGCGCTGGATGTCGATCGAACTGTTGAGTGAGTTTAAGAACCTGAGCATCACCGTGCTGACGCACATCAGCAATAATTTGATCTACAGTTTTTAAAAGTTCAGGATCACTGACAGTTTCAAAAGCCAACAAGTCTGCAAAGGCTTGTTTAAAGCTTTGATCTTGAGTCGATAAACGTCGCATCAATTTACCCACAAGGTTTGATAGAAAAGTTTAGTTTACCTTGTTTCTAGGGCTTTGTGGGAATCTATACATGGCGAAAGCAGTATGTTTTGATGGAAATTCAAGAACAGAATCATGCACGAACATAAAAAAACCGCCATTGAATGACGGTTTTTTGAGAAGGCAGGATGATGGATACAAAGTTCAAAGTTAAGCAGATTGTTTTGCCAACTCTCGTTCTGCCACAGCTTTTTCAAGTTGTGCCAAAATTGGATTGAGCAAATCTTGCTTGCGCTTAAAACTGGCTTTATTGACAATTAAACGTGAAGATACTTTACAGATTTCTTCTAGCGGCTCTAAACCGTTGGCACGTAAAGTATTACCTGTATCAACCACATCGACAATGTAATCACCCAAACCGACCAATGGTGCTAATTCCATTGAGCCATAGAGTTTAATGACATCAACCTGCTCACCTAAGCTGGCATAATATTGACGGGTCAAATTCACATATTTAGTGGCAATTTTTAAACGACCTTTTGGACGCTGCATACCAACTTTGCCCGCAGTCATTAATTTACAATTGGCAATTTTCAGATCCAGCGGCTCATATACATTTTGAGCGCCATGCTCCATCAGCACGTCTTTACCCGCAACCCCAATATCTGCCGCACCATTTTCAACATAAGTTGGTACATCAGAGGCACGTAAAATTAAAATACGCACTTGTTTATGTGTGGTTGGGAAAATCAACTTACGTGATTTATCTGGATCTTCCAGTAAATTAATTCCCGCAGTTTCTAATAAAGGCAAAGTTTCTTTTAAAATTCGCCCCTTACTTAATGCCAAAGTTAAACCATGATCAAAATTGCCCATGACGTCAAAATTTGGATCATCGTTTCTCATGTCATTCATCAATTTACTCGCTTAATTTGGGCGCCTAAACCTTGTAACTTTTGTTCTACATTTTCATAACCGCGATCAATATGATAAATACGGTCAATCAATGTTTCGCCTTCTGCCGCCAATGCTGCTAACACCAACGAGAATGAGGCACGTAAATCGGTTGCCATAACAGGTGCAGCAGAAAGTTTTTCTACGCCTGTCACCACCGCATCATTGCCTTCTACCTGAATATTGGCACCCATACGTGACAACTCAGGGACATGCATAAAACGGTTTTCAAAAATAGTTTCCGAAATGGTAGCAAAACCGCGTCCAATCGCATTCACCGCCATTAACTGTGCTTGCATGTCTGTTGGAAATTCAGGGTGTGGTAAAGTTCTCAAACTCACGGCTTTAGGGCGCTTGCCCATCATATCCAGTTCAATCCAGTCATCGCCACGTGTGACTTCCGCACCCATTTCTTCAAACTTATCTAACACAGATTCTAGCAAGGCAGGATCGGTATGTGTGGTTCTGATTTTACCGCCTGTAATTGCAGCCGCAGCCAAATAAGAACCCGTTTCGATACGGTCAGCAACCACCGAATACTCACAACCATGCAAGTGTTCAACACCTGTAACCACTAAAGTATCGGTATCTAAACCTTCAATTTTAGCGCCCATTTTGATGAGCATTTGCGCAAGGTCGGTAATTTCAGGTTCACGTGCAGCATTACGAATAGTGGTAACACCATCTGCCAATACCGCAGCCATGAGAATGTTTTCTGTTCCGCCAACAGTGACCATATCAAAGACCACTTCGCCACCTTTAAGGCGACCATTAACTTTGGCATTCACATAGCCATTTTCAACTTCAATTTCTGCGCCTAAAGCTTCAAGTGCTTTAAGATGCTGATCGACAGGACGTGAACCAATTGCACAACCACCTGGCAAAGATACTTTTGCACTACCATAGCGCGCGACCAATGGGCCAAGCACCAAAATAGAAGCACGCATGGTTTTTACCAATTCATAAGGTGCAAATTGGTTGTCCAACGTTGATGTATCTGCAATGACTGTATCGCCTTCATAAGACATTTTAATGCCCAAGCCTGCGATCAACTTCACCAAGGTATTTACATCTTTTAAATTTGGAACATTTTTCAATGTAATTGGCGTTTCTGCAAGAATCATTGCAGCAAGAAGTGGCAAGGCTGCATTTTTTGCACCAGAAATACGCACTTCACCTTCGAGCTTATTACCGCCCTGAATTAAAAATTTATCCATTAAATTATTAAGCTCCAAATAAGCTTGCTTTACGCCATTCTTCTTGTGTCATTGCACGAATTGTAACCGCATGAACTTCACCGCTGGCAATATAGCTATTCAATGGTGCATACACTGCTTGTTGACGAGCAACAGGACGCTTACCTTCAAACTGATTATCTACAATACGAAGATCAAACTTGCCGCCTTGCCCACTTACAGCAACTTCAGCCTCTGGAAAAGCAGCTTTTAAAATTTCAGTGAGCTGTTCACTATTCATCACAAAGACCTCTTATAGGACCAACGGTGTAAAAACCTGTCATTTTACTATAAATAGAAAAAATAATTCATTAATACTATACATTATCGCAATAAAAAAAGAGGTTTATCCAAAACCTCTTTTTAAATCACATTTTAACTAGATGGCTAAAGGCTGATAATCCAACTGCATCTTCCGATGTTTCTCTAACTGACGTTTTAATTTTTCTGTCATCATCTTAATTGAAGTATACATATCATCTGCACTAGCCTGCGCAAAAAGCTCCGTTCCAGGTAAACGAATAATTGCTTCTGCAATATGATTGGCGCTGCCTTTTTTAGAATGTTTATCGATTTGATGATCTTTACTTAATTTCACCTGCATACTATTGACCTGATCCAGATGTTTGGTCATTTGTGCAAATTTAAGTCGAATATTTTCTTCAATTGCAGGGGTGATAGCTAAGTGATGTCCACGAATTGTTATTTGCATAATTCTATCCCTCACCTTCATTAGGATTAGGAAGGCATAGTTCACATGATTGATTGCCAAATAACAGATCACTGCAGCGGTCACTTTAAATCATGTCTAACTATTCCTTCAAAAAAAATTCATTATTTGGTCATAATGAATCCTTAGAATAGACCGATTTTAAAAACTAGATCAAGACTTTTCGTTCAGAAGATGACGGAATATTTAATGACTCACGATATTTCGCAACCGTTCTACGTGCCACATCAATTCCTTCTTCCTTAAGAAGGTTTGCAATTGTGTTGTCTGACAAAGGTTTACGTGGATTTTCATCTGCAATTAACTTTTTAATCTTCGCGCGAATCGCAGTTGAGGATGCTTCTCCACCTGAACAGGTTCCAACATGACTTGAAAAGAAATATTTCAATTCAAATAAACCACGTGGAGTTAACATATATTTATTGGTGGTCACCCGTGAAACTGTAGATTCATGCAACTCCACCTCATCAGCTACATCACGCAAAATCAACGGTTTCATTCCTTCAGCACCAATTTCTAAAAATTCACGTTGATGCTGCACAATACAAGTCGCTACCTTTAATAAGGTTTTATGACGTTCATCAACACTTTTAATAAAGTTTTTCGCATCTAGCATTTGATTACGCAAATATTGATTATCTTCACTTTGATCTGCGCGTTTAATCATATTGGCATAAAACGAATTAATTCTAAGCTTAGGCACAACATCAGGATTCAGCTGCACCTGCCAATGGTCCTGCTTTTTACTGACCACTACATCTGGAATTTGATAATCTGACTCCTGATCTTCAAATGCTGTACCAGGATGCGCTTTCAAGGTTTTTAATAAAGCCACTGCATGCTGTAGCTGATCTGCGCTTAAACCCGTTTGCTTAATTAACTTGGCTAAATCATTCGAAATTAATAACTCATAATGCTGCAAGAGTTGCAGTGCTTCCTGCCGATAAGGCACATCTGTAGCCAAACTTTCAAGCTGAATAGATAAACATTCCGCCAAATTACGCGAACCAATACCAATCGGCTCTAAACGCTGAATATGTTTCAAAACGACCAAAACTTCATCGTCTTCAACTTCATCTTCGTATTCCATGGAGATCAATAAATGTTGCACAGATGTAGTGATTTCAGATATTTCACAATCCAAGAAACCATTGTCATCCAAAGCATCGACAATACAGTAGGCAATGAGCTGCTCGACTTGAGAAAAATGCAACAGATTGATTTGTTGCATCATGTGCTCTTTTAAACCTAAATGTCCCTGACGATTATCCTCGCGCTCTTCATATTCCGCTGCTCCCAAACTCGTGGGTAAATGAGTGTACACATCATCCCAGTCTGTATCGACAGGCAAGTCATTCGGTAGATGATCTGCATTTAATTCTTTAGTCAAATCCTTTTGATCATGCTCTTGCTCTTCTAAGGTGGATAAACTTTCGACACTACTTTGTTCTTCGACTTTTTCTAATAAGGGATTACTGTCCAACTGAATTTGAACTTCTTGTTCAAGTTCCAAGCTCGAAAGTTGAAGCAAACGAATGGCTTGTTGTAACTGCGGTGTCAGTGACAAGGAGTTTGCAACTTTTAATCCAACCGATAACTTCATTTTCACCCACTCTTTTAAATTTATGTTTTTCAACAACTTAATATATAAGTTTTTGATAAGCAATTTCTATGCCGTTTTATTAGGTATAACATAGATTCATTAAAAGACATAAAGATTTTAATCAGAAGTTCTGTTCAGATTTCTTTCTACTTTTCTTTCCCACATAAAAAAACACCCCCAACGCTAGTTGAGGGTGTTCGAATAATGAGCTGGCGATGACTTACTCTCACATGGGTAACCCCACACTACCATCAGCGCGAAGAGGTTTCACTTCTGAGTTCGGGAAGGGATCAGGTGGTTCACTCTTGCTATGGTCGCCAGC
>NZ_SJNS01000023.1:0-37682 GCF_004331005.1 Acinetobacter sp. ANC 5045
AGAGAATGGCAGTGTGTGGAGTGCGGTACGCTCCATGATCGGGATGTAAATTCCGCACTGAATATTCTTGCGCTCGGGCATGAGCGTCTAGCAGTAGGAATCTCCGTCCTTTAGGTCGGGGAGGATGTCAAATTTCTGAGATGCTCAAATGAAGTGCAACGGATATGACATGAATTTGAAATTACTTAGCTTTGAAATATGATGCTACGCCCAAATAACCAACATTGCCGCAAGCACGACCAATCCCAATCCCCAATGATCGGTACGAGCAAGTTTTTCTTTAAAGAAATACGCTGAAATAAGTAAGCTGAATAATATTTCAATTTGTCCGAGTGTTTTCACAATCGCCACAGTTTGCATACTCATGGCATTAAACCAGCCCAATGATGCTAAAAAACTGCAGACGCTCACTTTAAAAGTTAATCCAACCCGCTGCCACATGGCATATAAGGTATGTCGTTTAAATATACCTAAAAAAGCCAATAAGATAAAACATTGTAAGCCAATAACCCACACCAAAACCCATGCAGCACGATGAATAAACGGTAAGAAATCCAGCTCTAGACTGGCTTCACGCACCAATAAAGAAGTCACCGCGAAGCTGAGTCCACTACCGATTCCAATGGCTAAAGTCGTGAATGAAAAATCACTGCGTTGATTGCCTTTACTGAGTAGAAATACCGCAATACCGCCTATCGCAACGCCGAACCAAGCCAATGCACTTAAATGTTCTTGTAAGAAAATCACGCCTACAATTGCGGCTAAAACTGCTTCACTTTTGGCAAGCCCGACACCTACTGCGTAATTTTTTTGTTGAAACAGTTTTACCATTAAAGCCGTGGCTAAAATCTGACACACTGCTGCAATAATGATATACAGCCAAAACACCGAACTAAAATGTAGTTTGGCTTGAACAGGCTGCTGCCATTGTAAAATGCTTAAATACGCCAATGCAAAAGGCAAGGCAAAAATAAAACGTGCCAAAGTCACGCCATAAACATCTACACTTGTGCTGAGTTGTTTTTGAAAGGCATTGCGCCATGCCTGCATAAATGCAGCCATTAAGGTAAAGAGCACCCAACTCGAAATCATTGCAACCACAAATGCTTTACTGATAAAGTTATAATTTACGCCTATTCCGTTATTTTTGCGATCTTTATTGCTTTTGAGTTATGCGCTTACGATCTCTTTTATAAACAAAAAAACATTCATTAAAATTCAAATGAATGTTTTTCATATCTTGAAGCGATTATAGGTGTGCTGTTATTCAAAAACTGTTTAGAACTTATCTAAATTCACCACAACAGCCACGCCGATACAAAATAAAGCTACATACACGGTAAACCAAATAATCATGTGCTTAAATGCTTTGTCTGAAATACTGCTATCGGCATATTTCTGTGGTTTGCGTGAGTTATCTTCTTGCATATCGACTCCAATCTAGCCAGATTATGGGGATATACAGATTATGTAAAATTCTAAAGCATTGCTGTAGATACAAAATATTCATTAAAAACTATAACAGTTGATTTTAGATACATGCCAATCTGTTATAAAAACAGAAATTATTTAATGTTTTAAACCTAAAAATAGATCAAAATAAGTAACAGCTGCAAAAAATGCTTGAGTCATACCATGTATAAATCTGAACAATTGGCGTTGAACATTCGGCAACTCATTGAAAATGGTGCATGGAAAGCACATAGCAAGTTACCTTCGTTAAGAGAACAATCACAAATCAGTGGTTATAGCTTAATGACCGTGCTAAACGCTTATCAAGAACTTGAAGCTCAGGGATTGGTTTACGCTAAACAAAAGTCGGGGTTTTATGTCGCAGAACGTCTCAATCAAACTGAACGACCTGTACCAAGCAGTTTGAGTTTAAATGCACATATTCAAATGAACTCTTTGGTCTTTGGCTATTTAAAATCAATTCAGTCTGCAGATGTCAGTCCTTTAGGCTCTGCCTTTCCCAATGCAGAATTACTGTTTAACCCAAAGTTAATGCAAATTTTAGCGCAGCACGCCAAGCGAAAAAGCAGTTATTTTAGCCACGACCACATGCCACCGGGCAATTATGAATTAAGAACCATAATTGCAAATCGCTACTGTTTACAAGGCATACCCACCCATGCAAATGACATTGTCATTACATCTGGCGCATTAGATGCGCTCAATTTGTCATTACAAGCTTTGACCAAACCTGGAGATTTTATTCTATTACAAGAAACTATTTTTTATGGTGCATGGCAAGCGGCTGAACGTCTTGGTTTACAGGTGATTACCATTCCAGAACACCCTGTTTCAGGTTTCGATTTAGACTCATTTGAACAAGCCTTAAAACAATACCCAATTAAAGTCTGCTGGTTGATGTTGAATATTCATAACCCTATTGGCTTTAGTGTCAGAGATGAAATTAAGCAACGTATTGCGAGTTTGCTTGAAGAATATCAAGTGTATTTAATTGAAGATGATGTCTATCAAGAATTGTATTACGGTACGCAAAAACCACTGCCCATGAAGTATTTTGACCGACAACAACGTGTACTGCATTGCGCTTCTTTTTCTAAAACTTTGGGTTCTGCTGTGCGGGTCGGTTGGGTTTATGCAGGTCAATTTTCCAATGCTATTCAGCATTTGCAACTCATGAGCACGGTTTCTGCAAGTCCCTTACTGCAAAATACTTTGGTGGATTTTCTTTCGCATCATCATTATGAAAAACATTTGCGTCAATTACGCAAACAATTGGAAAAACATAAAAAAGTGTTTTATCAGCAATTGAAACAGCGCTTAAACCCAGCTTGTAAAATTCACTACTATTCTAGTGGTTACTTTTTATGGATTGAACTGCCTGCATATATAGATGGCTATACGATTTATCAGCAAGTGATTCAAAATAAGATTGGCATTGCGCCAAGTCAGTTGTTCCGTTCTGAACAGGTCAGCCAGAACTTTATTCGTTTAAACTGTTCTTTTGCTTGGAACAGTGATATTGCGACTGCACTGGATGTTTTGTCTGCGGTAATACAGCAACACATCACCCAATATACTCATGCCTAAAATTACAGAGCCGATCACCCGACAACAAAAAAGAGCCGAGTTTTTCACTCAGCTCTTTTGAAAGTTTGTATCTAGTTCAAACTTAGAAGTTATAAATGGCAACCGCATTAATTCGGTTGTCTTCACCTGTTTTACTGCCGTTTGCAGCTTCACCAAATGCTTCACGCTCACCGTAGACATATTCCAAGCCAAAGCTTAATGGTTTACGCGGGCTATAGAAAATATTTACCCAGCCTTGCCATAACTCTTTGTTAATGCTTGTTTTATCTGATGTTGCAGCTATATAGTTAGGGTCTTTATCAAAACTCATATAACCATAGCCGAGTGTACCGTGAATTTGATCCGTAAATTTTTGGGTAATACCCACCATAATTGAATCAAATTCACTTTGGATCAAACTACCATCTTTGACTAAGACGCCTGGATTAGTGAATGTTACGAAACTACTATCACCCTTAACATGGTAATAATCGGCTTTTAAGGTTGTACCAGGGACAACTTCATATTTTGCACCTACACCCACACCCCATGCCATTTCTTCTTCAGAATTAACACGTTTTTCATGCCCCATAGCACGAACACTAACATTTAAATTATCTGCAAATTGATGATTTAAACGTGCTGTTAATGCAGGTAAACGCTGATCAATCACTTTATCTGTGACCAACTTATCTTTAGGATCTTCAACAGCCACCACCAAATTGGTTTGTGGGCTAAATTTTGTGGTGTGACGAACCTGTGGTGTACGTTTTACCGAGCCACCAACAAATGCCAATGCATCAATGGTTTCAGGCATATAGTCTGGAATGGCAAAGTTTGACCAAGTTTGACCAATTAACCAGTTACCGTAATTTAAGTAGGCATGGCGAATACGTAAGTTATCAAGTTTACTTCCGCCAAGGAAATCAACTTCAATTTTACCTTTTAGGTCTTGATCACCCACAGGACTCTTGAAATCCAAACCTAAGCGTGTAGCAGAAAGCGTTGATCTTAAACGATCGCTTTGTTCGTTATTGCCTTCTAGTGGAACACCATGAATTTGGTTATATGGCATATCCACAGCACCACCTTCAACCTGATAAGACGCATCTAAACGCACATTACCATATAAGTTAAACTCAGCACCTTTGGCTGTTTTCAGAATCGAACTTGGGCTTGCTGAACTGCGTTGTACATTGGCAATTGCATTTGCTGTTTGCGTATTTTGTACTTTTTGCTGTTCTATCAGACCACGTAAAGCTTGAACTTCCTGTCTAAGTTGCTCAATTTCCGTTTGCTGTTGGGTCTGCGCCTGAGCTGCAACACTCATACCGCCCATACTCAATGCAATCATGCTCATCATGAGCGTGCGCTGCATTGTTGGTCGAACCGTTGTAGATTGAAAATTTAAAGATTGGGTTAATGTTTTCGCGTTCATCCTAAACTCGCTTGTTATTGTGCCATCAAATTCTAGCAACAGATCACCATCACTTACGATGGCGATCTATATCATTGATGACGAAAGATTAATTGAAAGGTATAGAAATTATTGGGTTGCTTTTTGTGCAATTGGATTGCTTTCTACCGCAGGCTCTGCAAGGGCTTTCGCATCTACTGAAGCTTTTAAATTCACCATGAAGATCGCTAAAGCAGCAATTACACCTGGAATCGCAATAGCAAAGAAGTTCATTTGGTGCGGTAAATTCATAGTTAACAATGCACCTGTTAATACTGGCCCAACGATTGCACCGATACGACCAATACCTGATGCCCAGCCCATACCTGTAGAACGTACAGTAGATGGGTAATATTGTGCGACGAAAGTATAAAGTAAGATTTGTGAACCAATGGTTGCTGCCCCAGCAACTGCAATTAAGGTGTACAACACAATTTGTGGACTGTTAAAGCCAAGCAGAATTAATGCTGCTGCACCACAGATAAACATAATGGTGAGTACTTTTTTGATATGGAAGCGGTCAGCCAATGCACCACCACCAATTGCGCCAATCATGCCACCAATATTCAGTGCGAATAGGAAGATCATACTTGCACCCAATGAATAACCTGCTTGGATCATTAATTTTGGTAACCAGCTGCCCAAAGCATAAACCATTAACAAGCACATGAAGAATGCGATCCAGAACATGAACGTACTGAACATACGGCCTTGCTGGAACAATGCTTTTACAGGTGCTTCATCGCCTTTAGTCACTTCATTCAGTACAAACTCAGTGTCACCATTTAATTGTTGGCTTGGTGAAATTTTTTGCACAATACTACGGGTTTGCTCAATTTCTTTCTTGTTGGTCAAATACATGAGTGACTCAGGCAAGAATTTCCAAATTAATGGTAAAGCTACCAATGGAATAATCGCGATGTAGAACATGATTTTCCAGCCAAACTCTGGCACTAACCATGCACCCAATAATGCTGAAGTCATACCGCCAATGGCATAACCACTAAACATCAGCGCAACTAAAGTACTGCGAATACGCTTTGGCGCATATTCAGTCATTAGTGCCACTACGTTTGGCATTACACCGCCAATACCTAAGCCTGCAAGGAAACGTAAAATACCAAATTCAACAGGGTTGGTCGCAAATGCGCCAAGGAAGGTAAAACCACTAAAAATAGCCACACAGATCATGATGGTCTTTTTACGACCTAACTTGTCCGATAAGGTACCGAAGGTCATGGCACCAAACATCATGCCAAACAATGCCGTACTGGCCAGTAAACCTGCTTGTACTGCACTGAGCGCCCACTCTTGCATCAGTAGTGGTAATGCAACCCCATAAATGACCAAGTCGTAACCGTCAAAAATAATGATCATCAAACACCAAAACAATACGCCCCAATGGAATGGCGTGAACTTGGCCTCGTCAATCAAGGTATTAATATTAATTTTATTGCTTTGCATCTTGCTTCACCTCCTAATTGTGAAGTCCGTTACTCCAACTCAGATGCACACAATGAATAATAAGTTAAAATTTGTCCAAAACTGAATAGGCATGGATACATACCTAAAAAGTCTATAGTTTTGTAAGATATTGATTTTAAAATAGATAAAAATAACAAGGCGAAAAAAAATACTGTAATGTGATGCTTAAAAAAGTTTTTTCAGGCAATTCACATAACAGTATTTTGTTAAAAATATCTGTGCTTTTATATAAAAAATATAGTTATAAATATTTGTTTTATATGGCTTTACTAGAATACATTGCGATCATAAGTAACTGCTTCCAAATCATAAACTTGATAAATGCAGTCAAACAAAGATCGAATGTCTTCACTTTCATCCATATTACGAATTGCCATAAACACAGGACTTACAGCCGAGTCATCTAATAAAGGTATAAAGTGCAAATGTGCCAAATGAATATTTTGTGCGCTTTCTGGCACGATACACAAGCCCTCACCTGCAGCAACAAAACCCAACGCCAATTGTAATTCACGCACTTCACGAATTTTGCGAGGTTCTAAACCATACTCAGAAAACACGCCACGAATTTGGGTAGAGAAGTTTGGCTTGTTGTGATTTGGATATAAAAATAGTTGTTGATCAACAACATCCGCCAAATATACACCTTCTTTTTGTGCCGCAAATGGGTGGCTCGAATGTACTGCAACCATCAAGCGTTCTTCACGTAATAAGATACGTTTAACTGCAGGATCAGAAATTCTTAAGCGTCCAAATCCAACATCTATACGCCCTTCTTTAAGTGCCTGAATTTGGTCATTGGTGGTCATTTCCACCATTTCTATTTTTAAATGCGGATGCTGCTGCTTAAACAAATACACAATTCTTGACAATAATCCGAACAATAAAGAACCAACGAAGCCAATAGTCACAGTACGACCAGCAATACCGACACGTTTTGTCATCGACTTGATTTCTTCCGCATTAGACAAAAGTTTAACGGCATGTTGGTAAAAGAATTGGCCTGCTTCGGTGGTCTTAAGCGGTCTACTTCCACGCTCAAATAGTTGAATTCCAAGCTCTTGTTCTAAATTTTGGATCTGTCTGCTCAAAGGTGGTTGAGCAATAAAGAGTTTTTCTGCTGCCTTGGTGAAACTTTGCTCTTCTACAACAGCAACAAAATAACGTAAATGTCTGAGTTCCATAGCTCAAAATACCTTTTAAGTATAAAAAAATGCAAATTTGATCTTCGACCAATGCAATTTATTCTTTTAAGGTATATCACATAACTGTAATAAAGCAATGATATGAAGGGCAAACCATGTATAAGTCAGTAGAAACTTTGCTGGTGGAAATACCAACCATCCGTCCACATAAGATGGCGGTTGCAACCATGCAAACCCAAACCCTGGTATTAGTCAAAATCACCACTGAAGATGGTTTTGTTGGCTGGGGCGAAGCGACCACAATTGGTGGCTTGGGCTATGGTGAAGAAAGCCCAGAAAGTGTGAAAACCAATATTGAAACATATTTCGCACCATTGCTAAAAACTTTAGCTGGCTTGAACGTTGCGCAAACTTTACAGGTCATTAAAAAGAATATCAATGGTAACCGTTTTGCGAAATGTGCCATCCAAACTGCTTTATTAGATATTCAAGCACAACGCTTAAACCAACCTTTAAGTGAAATTTTAGGTGGTCGTCTACGCAACTCTGTTCCTGTGTTATGGGTGCTTGCATCTGGCGATACAGAAAAAGACATTGCTGAAGCGCAAAAAATGATTGCGGCAAAACGCCACAACACTTTCAAACTAAAAATCGGTTCACGCCCTGTAGAGCAAGACGTTGAACACGTATTAGCCATTAAACAAGCTTTAGGTAAAGACGTTTCTATTCGTGTAGACGTTAACCGTGCTTGGTCAGAACTTGAAGCCATTAAAGGTATCCAACTTCTACAAGATGGTGGTGTAGACCTGATTGAACAGCCATGTGCAATTGACAACATTGATGCCATGGAGCGTTTAACTCGCAAATTTGATATTGCCATCATGGCAGACGAATCATTGATGGGCCCACAAAGTGCTTATCAATTAGCGATACGCAATGCGGCATCTGTTTTTGCAGTAAAAGTTGCACAGTCTGCTGGTCTGATTGAAGGCTGTGAAGTGGCAACGATTGCACAGTTGGCAGGTATCGACCTATATGGCGGCACCATGCTTGAAGGCCCTGTAGGCACAATTGCATCTGCACACGTGTTCTCTACCTTCCAAAATTTAGCTTATGGCACTGAATTATTTGGCCCATTGCTGCTAACAGAAGAAATTTTAAAAACTCCGCTTCAGTACCAAGACTTTGAATTACACCTTCCAACAGGTGCAGGTCTAGGCATTGAACTGGATGAAGACAAAATTGACAACTTGCGTCGTCAGTAATTAGGAGAAACCCATGCTTTTCCACGTACGTATGGATGTAAACATTCCATTGGATATGCCAGCTGAAACAGCCAACGAAATCAAAGCCGTTGAAAAAGCCTATTCACAGGAATTACAGCGTCAAGGCAAGTGGCGTCATATTTGGCGTATTACTGGCCAATATTCAAACATCAGTATTTTTGATGTAGAGAGCAACGAAGAACTACACAACATTTTACAAGGTCTTCCACTCTACCCTTACATGAATATTGAAGTGATGGCATTGAACCGCCACCCATCTTCAATTCGTGAAGATGACACCTGATACAACACAGGTACTGGAATAAATCATTTATTCCAGTACCAAAGAAATACACATATTTAACACCGAGTAAACAAGGAATGTGGCAGCTAAATATCTCTTTATTTAAGTCCAGAGATATTCGCCACCACAGCGCACACCTCTAAGGAGTAACAAAATGGATCGTCAAACCATTGAAAATGTAGTTAAAGCTTGTAACGTGGACACTTCAGAAGGTCCAGTAAATGCACGTGTACAACAGGTACTTGTTCGTTTAGTTACAGATTTATTCCAAGCGATTGAAGACTTAGATTTAAGCCAATCTGAAGTTTGGAAAGGTATTGAAACTATCATTGATATTGCAAAAGCTGATGAGTTTGCATTGATGGGTTCTGCTGTAGGTCTTGAACACTTCCTAGACTTACGTGCTGACGAAGCTGACGCGAAAGCAGGCTTGACTGGTGGTACGCCACGTACAATTGAAGGTCCATTGTATGTTGCTGGTGCGCCTGAATCTACTGGTTTTGCTCGTATGGACGATGGTTCTGAAGAAGGCAAAATCCCAACTTTAATCATTGACGGTACAGTAACTGACACTGACGGCAACATCATTCCTGGTGCTAAAGTTGAAGTATGGCATGCAAACAGCCACGGTAACTATTCATTCTTTGATAAGTCACAAAGCCACTTCAACCTACGTCGCTCAATCTTAGCTGATGAAAAAGGTCAATATGTTGCTCAAACAACTATGCCTGTAGGTTATGGCTTAAACCCTGAAGGTCCACTTCAAGGTGTATTGAACCAAATCTCTCGTCACGGTCAACGTCCAGCACACGTGCACTACTTCATCTCTGCACCTGGCTACCGTAAGCTTACGACTCAGTTCAACATCGAAGGTGATAAATACCTTTGGGACGACTTCGCATTCGGTACTCGTGAAGGTCTAGTTGCTGAAGCTGTAGACGTAACTGACGAAGCTGAAATCGCACGTCGTGGTTTGAAAGGTCCTTTCAAATACATCCAATTCAACGTTGTTCTTCAGAAAGATAAAGAAGGCGCTCCTTCTACTGAAGTTGAACGTCGCCGCGCAAGCGCATAATTTGAATGGAATCGGGATGTAATCATTAGATTCATCCCGATGACTTCCCCTCCTTGGAAAGTCGGAGAAAGGACATGCCTCGTATTCCTGTAATTAACACCAGCCACTTAGACCGCATTGATGAGCTATTGGTTGATGATTTTGAATCTGGTGAATTTAAACTACACCGTTCAGTATTCACAGACCAAGCCCTGTTTGACCTAGAAATGAAATACATTTTTGAAGGCAACTGGGTTTATTTGGCACACGAAAGCCAAATTCCAAACAACAATGACTACTACACCACATACATTGGCCGTCAGCCAATCATCATTGCACGTAACCGCAATGGCGAATTAAATGCCATGATCAATGCGTGTTCACACCGTGGTGCACAGTTATGTCGTTACAAGCGTGGTAACAAAGCAACTTATACTTGCCCATTCCACGGTTGGACTTTCAACAACTCTGGTAAGTTGTTAAAAGTGAAAGACCCTGCCGATGCGGGTTATTCAGATTGCTTCAACAAAGACGGTTCACACGACTTGAAAAAAGTTGCCCGTTTTGAAAGCTATAAAGGTTTCTTGTTTGGTAGCTTGAACCCAGATGTTCCTTCTTTAGAAGAATACCTAGGTGAAGCAACTAAAATCATTGACATGATTGTAGGTCAATCACAACAAGGTCTTGAAGTTTTACGTGGTTCTTCTACTTACACTTATGAAGGTAACTGGAAGTTAACTGCTGAAAACGGTGCCGATGGTTACCACGTGTCTGCAGTACACTGGAACTACGCTGCAACAACTCAGCAACGTAAAGAAAAAGAAGCTGGCGACAACATTCGTGCTATGAGCGCAGGTTCATGGGGAAAACAAGGCGGTGGTTCTTACGGCTTTGAAAATGGTCACATGCTACTTTGGACACAATGGGCTAACCCAGAAGACCGTCCTAACTTTGCCAAGAAAGACGAATACACCGAGCAATACGGTGAAGCGATGGCGAAATGGATGATCGAACGTTCACGTAACTTGTGTCTATATCCAAACGTGTACTTCATGGATCAGTTCGGTTCACAAATTCGTGTGTTACGTCCGCTGTCTGTAGATAAGACTGAAGTGACTATTTACTGTATCGCACCTGTGGGTGAAGAGCCAGAAGCACGCGCACGCCGTATCCGTCAATACGAAGATTTCTTTAACGCATCAGGTATGGCAACCCCAGACGATCTTGAAGAATTCCGTGCATGTCAAGCAGGTTACGCAGGTATCGCACTTGAGTGGAACGATATGTGCCGTGGCTCTAAGCACTGGATCCAAGGTCCAGACGATGCAGCCAACGAAATTGGTTTAAAACCAAAACTTTCTGGTATTAAAACTGAAGACGAAGGTTTATACCTTGCTCAGCACCAACACTGGTTAGAACTCATCAAACAAGGCATCGCAACTGAAAAAGAAATTGCGGCATCTACTGAAGGAGAAAACGCATGAGCGACATCACTTTAGAAAAAGTTGCACAGTTCCTTTATCAAGAAGCTCGCTTTTTAGATGATGAGCAATGGGATGAGTGGTTACAGTGCTACGCTCCTACTGCTTCTTTCTGGATGCCAGCTTGGGATGACGATGACCAATTAACTACAGATCCACAGTCTGAAATCTCTTTGATTTACTACCCAGACCGTCAAGGTTTGGAAGACCGTGTGTTCCGTATCAAAACTGAACGTTCGTCTGCAACCATGCCAGACACACGTACGAGCCACAACATCAACAACATTGAAATTGTTGAACGTGATGGCGATAAAGTGACTGTACGTTTTAACTGGAACACCTTGAGTTTCCGTTACAAAACCAACTACAGCTACTTTGGTATGTCACGCTACGAAATCGACTTTTCTGGCGACAAACCACAAATTTTAAGCAAGTACGTGGTGCTGAAAAACGATTACATCAACCAAGTAATCGACATTTATCACCTCTAAGACTGTATTGATTTACAGCTAGGTAAACCTTTCAGCCAGATGGAATTTTGGCTGAAAGGTCAAGTTTTAAAGATTTCTATAGGATATTCAGCCATGTCAAACCACAATATTGCACTTCAATTTGAAGATGGCGTTACACGTTTTATTTCTGTTACAGATGGTGAAACACTGTCAGACGCAGCTTACCGTCAAAAGATCAATATTCCTTTGGACTGCCGTGACGGTGCATGTGGAACGTGCCGTGCGTTTTGTGAATCAGGTTCGTATGACATGCCTGAAGAAACTTATATTGAAGATGCATTGACACCAGAAGAAGCTGAACAAGGCTATATTCTTGCATGCCAATGTAAACCAACTTCAGACGCAGTATTCCAAATTCAAGCCACTTCTGATGTATGTAAAACTGAAATTCATGCATTTGAAGGTACTTTGGCTCGTGTCGAAAACTTATCTGACTCGACCATTACTTTTGACATTCAGTTAGATGAAGGTCAACCAGACATTCACTTCCTTGCAGGTCAATACGTGAATGTGGGTATTCCTGGTACAACAGAAACCCGTTCATATTCTTTCAGCTCTAAGCCTGGTAACCGCTTAACTGGTTTTGTAGTACGTAACGTACCAAACGGCAAAATGAGCGAATTCTTAAGCCAAAATGCCAAAGCTGGCGACAAAATGACCTTTACGGGTCCATTTGGTAGCTTCTACTTACGTAATGTAGCACGCCCTGTAGTGATGTTAGCAGGTGGTACAGGTATTGCACCATTTATGTCTATGCTGCAAGTACTTGAAGAAAAAGGTTCTGAGCACCCTGTACGTTTAGTTTTTGGTGTGACCAATGACTTTGACTTGGTTGCAATTGAAAAATTAAACGAACTACAAGAAAAATTCTCTTGGTTCGAGTACCGCACTGTAGTGGCAAATCCAGAATCTGCACACGAGCGTAAAGGTTACGTGACTGGCCATATCGAAAACGAATGGCTCAACGGTGGTGATGTAGACATCTACCTATGTGGTCCAGTGCCAATGGTAGAAGCGGTACGTGGCTGGTTAGATGCAGAAGGTGTTAAACCTGCAAGCTTCCTATTTGAAAAATTCTCTGCCAACTAAGTTTGTTATACAGTCTAGAAACATAGTCGGAGAATACAATGAATCGCACAAAAAGATTTGAAAACAAAGTTGTAATCGTGACTGGTGCCGCTCAAGGCATTGGTCGCGGTGTGGCTTTACAAGTGGCAAGTGAAGGTGCCCAAGTGGTTATGGCAGACCTTTCTCCCTATGTAGAAGAAGTGTTAGCTGAAATTGAAGAGCTTGGTGGCGATGCTGTTACTGTAAAAGCCAATCTTGAAACTTTTGCAGGTGCAGAATCTGTGGTTGCTAAAGCACTTGAAACCTATGGTCGTGTTGATGTGCTCATCAACAACGTAGGCGGTGCAATTTGGATGAAACCTTTTGAAGAATTTTCTGAAGAAGAAATTATCAAAGAAGTGAATCGTTCATTGTTCCCTACTATGTGGTGCTGCCGCGCAGTATTGCCTGAAATGGTGAAAAACCAGAAAGGTACCATTGTAAACGTATCTTCAATTGCAACACGTGGTATTAACCGCGTGCCATATTCGGCGTCTAAAGGTGGTGTAAACGGTTTAACCGCTTCCCTCGCCTTTGAACATGCCAAAGATGGTATTCGTGTGAATGCTATTGCAACTGGCGGTACAGAAGCGCCACCACGTAAAGTGCCACGTAATGCCAACCCACTTTCAGAATCTGAAAAAGAGTGGATGCAACAAGTGGTCGATCAAACCATTGATCGTACCTTCTTGGGTCGCTATGGCACCATTCAGGAACAAGTGAATGCGATTCTGTTCCTTGCTTCTGATGAGTCATCGTACATGACAGGTACCGTTGTACCTGTAGGTGGTGGTGATCAGGGCTAAGCCAAGATCATGACCAACTTCAACAGGATCATTGCTTGACGCAAGGAGGCAAATCGTCAATGAGTCACCTGTTCCAAACTTTAAAAAATGACTGGTCAATTTCAGCCACTGTTGCAGGATTCTTAGCAGTGCTGATCTCCTATTCAGGGCCATTGATCATCTTTTTCCAAGCGGCACAGCAAGCCCAAGTTTCCCCAGACATGATGATTTCATGGATTTGGGGAATTTCTATTGGTGCTGCTGTCGCAGGTATCTTTTTGTCCATTAAATACAAAGTGCCTGTGGTCACCGCTTGGTCTGCACCCGGTACCGCATTGCTGGTCACACTGTTTCCCGATATTACCCTGAATGAAGCAGTTGCAGCCTACATCACCTCTGCTGTGGTGATTTTTTTGATTGGAATCACAGGTTATTTTGACAAACTCCTGTCTTGGATTCCGCAAGAAATCGCAGCAGGCATGATGGCAGGTATTTTGGTTCAATTTGGCTTAGGCTTATTTACTGCAACCGATACCCTGCCATACATTGTATTTGGGATGCTAGCGGTATTTTTATTGGCAAAGCGTTTTAGTCCACGTTATGCCATGATTTGGGTGCTTGCTGCAGGCATTATACTCAGCTTAATGCTCGGTAAAATTAACCCTGTCACCACCAATTTTAGTTTGGCAATTCCACAGTTTATTGCACCTGAATGGACGTGGAATTCAACCTTAAACTTGGCATTACCTTTAATTTTAGTCAGCTTGTCTGGGCAGTTTTTACCGGGTATGGCAATTATTAAAATTAGCGGTTATGACATGCCTGCTAAGCCTATTATTAGTGCGACCAGTATCGCTTCTCTTGCCGTTGCGTGTGTGGGAGGAATTACCATTGTACTTGCCTCTATTACTGCAGCATTATGCTTAGGTAAAGATGCGCACGAACTGAAAGAAAAGCGATATATTGCAGGTGTTGCAAACGGTATTTTCTATATTTTAGGTGGGTTATTTGCGGGTAGCATCGTCATGCTATTTAGCCTATTGCCCAAAGAACTGATTGCAGCTTTGGCTGGACTTGCACTTTTGGGTGCAATTGCCACCAATATTTCAGTTGCAATGAGTAAAGAATCACAGCGTGATGCAGCCCTCATCACCTTTTTAGCAACTGCCTCTGGCATGCAGTTTTTAGGGCTAAGTTCTGTATTTTGGGGCATCTGTATTGGTTTGATCGCACATTGGGTATTAACCAAACGCGACAACTCAGCAGCACCCCTACCTTCAACTCAAAGTTCCAAAAGTTAATGGACAGGCAATTGTCTAGGACACATTATGATTGATAAAAGTCAAACTTCTTTAACAGAAGTCCTTTCGCAAATTAAAGATGGTTCAACCATCATGATTGGTGGTTTTGGTACCGCAGGTCAGCCAGCGGAACTCATTGATGGTTTGATTGAACTTGGCATCAAAGATTTAATTATTGTAAACAACAACGCAGGTAATGGTGACTACGGTTTAGCGAAACTGCTAAAAGCTGGCGCGGTACGTAAAATTATCTGTTCATTCCCACGTCAGTCTGACTCTTGGGTATTTGATGAACTTTACCGCGCAGGCAAAATCGAGCTTGAACTGGTGCCGCAAGGTAACTTGGCATGCCGTATTCAGGCTGCAGGTATGGGTCTAGGTCCAATCTATACCCCTACAGGTTTTGGTACTTTACTTGCAGAAGGCAAACCAACCTTAAATTATGAAGGTAAAGACTACGTACTAGAAAACCCAATCCGCGCAGACTTTGCTTTAATTAAAGCACAGCAAGGCGACCGTTGGGGTAACTTGGTGTACCGTAAATCTGCACGTAACTTTGGCCCAATCATGGCGATGGCTGCCGATGTGACAATTGCACAGGTTTCTGAAGTGGTTGAGTTAGGCGCGTTAGATCCTGAACACATCATCACTCCGGGTATTTTCGTTCAGCACGTTGTTGCCGTTGGCGCAAAACAACCTGAACAATCTGCATAACTGTCACGTGAAGGAGAACATCATGAGCTATACCAAATTAACACGTGATCAAATCGCTGAACGTGTGGCACAAGACATTCCAGACGGTGCTTATGTCAACCTCGGCATTGGCTTACCAACTAAAATTTCAAACTACCTGCCTTCAGACAAAGACGTATTCTTACACTCTGAAAACGGTTTATTGGCTTTCGGTCCACCACCTCCTGCAGGTGAAGAAGACCCTGAGTTAATCAACGCAGGTAAAGAATTCGTGACCATGCTAACAGGCGGCTCATTCTTCCATCATGGTGACTCTTTTGCCATGATGCGTGGCGGTCACTTAGACATCGCAGTATTGGGTGCATTCCAAGTGGCTGAAAATGGCGACTTGGCAAACTGGCACACAGGTGCGCCAGATGCGATTCCTGCTGTTGGTGGCGCAATGGACTTAGCCGTTGGTGCGAAAAAAGTCTTTATCACAACCGATCACGTCACCAAAAAAGGTGAACCAAAAATCGTGGCTGAATTGACTTACCCAGCAACTGGCTTGAAATGTGTAGACCGCATTTACACTGACTTATGTGTGATTGACGTAACTCCTGAAGGTATGAAAGTTCTTGAAAAAGTTGAAGGCTTGAGCTTTGAAGAATTACAGTCATTGACTGGTGCAAAGCTGATTGATGCGACTCAGGCTTAATCGTCTTTAAATATAATTTTTAATCCCCCTAAATCCCCCTTTTTCTAAGGGGGACTTCCATCAAGTAATTTTAGGTGGGAATCTCCTCCCTTTTTTAAAGGGAGGTTGGGAGAGATTAAGATATTTGGAAAATAAAATATGAAAAACGCATATATCGTCGATGCCATCCGTACCCCATTTGGTCGTTATGCAGGTGGTTTAGCTCCAGTCCGTGCTGATGACTTAGGCGCATTACCGATCAAAGCACTTATGCAACGCAATCCATCTGTAAACTGGGAACAAGTTGATGACGTGATTTACGGCTGTGCCAACCAAGCAGGTGAAGACAACCGTAACGTGGGTCGTATGTCTGCACTTTTAGCAGGTTTACCGTACCAAGTGCCAGCAACCACTGTAAACCGTTTATGTGGTTCATCGCTAGACGCAATTGCAATGGCCGCACGTGCAATTAAAGCAGGTGAAGCAAACCTGATTATTGCAGGTGGTGTTGAATCAATGAGCCGCGCTCCATTTGTGATGGGTAAATCAGAATCTGCTTATGGTCGTAGTCAAAAAATTGAAGACACCACAATGGGCTGGCGTTTCATTAACCCGAAACTCAAAGAAATGTACGGCGTAGAAACTATGCCGCAAACTGCTGAAAATGTAGCGGAACAGTTCAATATTAACCGTGCCGATCAAGACTTGTTTGCTCTAACCAGCCAACAACGTACTGCTGCTGCACAAGCACGCAGTTTCTTTGACAAAGAAATTATTGCAGTGGAAATTCCACAACGTAAAGGCGAGCCTGTCGTTGTTGCTGCAGACGAACATCCACGTGCATCAACCACAGCAGAAGCATTGGCAAAATTAAAGCCAGTGGTAAAAGCAGACGGTACTGTGACTGCAGGTAACGCGTCAGGTATTAACGATGGTGCGGCTGCCCTACTGATTGCTTCTGAAGAAGCGGTTGCACAACACGGCTTAAAACCACGTGCCAAAATCATTGCTTCAACTGTTGTTGGTGTTGAACCACGTATTATGGGCTTTGGTCCTGCGCCTGCAATCAAAAAATTGTTGGCACAAACAGGTTTGACCATTGAACAAATGGACGTGATTGAACTGAACGAAGCCTTTGCTGCACAAGCATTAGCATGTACTCGTGACTTAGGCATTGAAGATGGTTCAGAGAAAGTCAATCCAAACGGTGGTGCAATTGCTTTAGGTCACCCACTTGGTGCATCTGGTGCGCGTTTAGTCACTACAGCACTGAACCAACTTGAACAAACTGGCGGTAAATACGGTTTATGTTCAATGTGTATTGGTGTTGGTCAAGGTATTGCTTTGATTATTGAACGTGTTTAATCCTCATTAAAAGTTCCCCTTTCATAAAGGGGGATTTAGGGGGATTTATAAGATTAAGGATTTAAAAAAAAATGCCAACTTTTACCTCAAATGATGCGCAAATCAATTACCAAACTTTTGGTGATGCTACAAAACCTGCACTGATTTTTTCAAACTCGCTGGGTACAAACTTCAAAATGTGGCAAGCACAGATTGATTTTTTCCAGCAAGACTTTTTTGTAATTTGCTACGACACACGTGGTCACGGTGCATCATCAGCTCCGCAAGGTCCATATAGCATTGATCAATTGGGTCAAGATGTTGTAAATCTACTCGATCACTTAAATGTTGAAAAAGCGGCATTCTGTGGTATTTCTATGGGCGGTTTAACAGGTCAATGGTTAGCGATTCATCGCCCTGAACGTTTTAATCAGGTGGTGGTGTGTAATACTGCGGCAAAAATTGGTCAAGAACAGGCTTGGAATGACCGTGCCGCATTGGTACGCGAACAAGGTTTACAACCGATTGCTTCGACTGCAGCATCACGCTGGTTTACTGAACCCTTTATCCAAAGCAACGCGACAGTGGTCAACAATCTTCAAAACGACTTGGCAGCTGGCAGCGCCGAAGGTTATGCGAGCTGTTGCGAAGCTTTGGCTAAAGCGGATGTACGTGAACAACTTAAAGACATCACTGTGCCTGTTTTAGTGGTTGCAGGTCAGCAAGACCCTGTGACAACAGTTGTCGATGGTCAATTTATGGTTGAACGTATTGCCAATAGCCAATTGTTTGAAATCAATGCATCGCACATTTCTAACGTAGAATTGCCAAATGAATTTAACCAAGCAGTGAAGCAGTTTATCCAAGCATAAAACTTCATTGTTATTGTTAATAAGTTAAAAGTTAAAAAAATAGAGTTCTTTCGAGAACTCTATTTTTTATAGATGAATCTGCAGTTAGACGAGCTGGACTTAAACTAACTCCACCGCAATCGCTGTGGCTTCACCACCGCCAATACATAAAGATGCCACGCCTTTTTTCGCGCCTATACGTTGCAATGCATGAATGAGCGTCACAATAATACGTGAACCTGAAGAACCTAGAGGATGCCCCAAAGCACATGCACCACCCTGAATATTCACTTTGGCAGGGTCTAAATCAAAAGCATCTATCGCAAGCATGGTTACCATGGCAAAGGCTTCATTAATTTCCCACAAATCTACATCGGCAACCGACCACCCTGCTTTATCTAGCACTTTTTGAATCGCCCCTACAGGAGCAAGAGTAAACTCAGAAGGATGTTGTGAATGTGTCGCGTATGCCACAACTTTTGCAAGCGGTTTTAAGCTACGCTCTGCCGCAACCACATCTGATGTAATCACCAGAGCAGATGCGCCATCTGAAATAGAGCTGGCATTGGCGGCTGTAATCGTGCCATCTTTTTTAAATGCGGGACGCAAACTGCTAATTTTATCGACTTTGGCATTTAACGGTTGTTCATCCTGATCGACAATCACATCACCTTTACGTGAATGAACAGTGACAGGCACGATTTCATTTTTAAAATAACCGTTTTGAATGGCTTCTACCGCACGGTTTAAAGAGCGAATTGCGTATTCATCCTGCTGCTCACGGGTATAGTTTTTCTTGTCTGCCATGTCTTGCGCCAGCACGCCCATCGACAAGCCTGTTTCAGCATCTTCTAAACCTTCCTGAAACATGTGGTCTGTGACTTTGCCGTGTCCCATACGGAAACCTGCACGTGCTTTATCTAGCAAATACGGCGCATTCGACATAGATTCCATACCGCCAGCGACCACAATCTGCGCTGAACCTGCCTGAATAGCATCGGCTGCCTGCATAACAGCTTTCATGCCAGAGCCACAAATTTTATTGATGGTGGTTGCACCTGTACTATCGGGTAAACCCGCTTGACGCATCGCCTGACGTGCAGGGCCTTGCTTCAAACCTGCAGGCAATACACAACCAAAAATTACTTCATCAATGTCAGTCCCACTTAAACCTGCACGTGCAACTGCGTGTTGAATTGCAACCGCGCCTAAATCGGGTGCTGTACAACTTGCCAGTGAACCTTGAAAGCCGCCCATTGCGGTACGTACAGCATCTACAATTACAATCATTTTTAGTCCCTTATTACCGTCTTTTTAAAGTGATTACCGTAAAAGCCGTGCTTTTTAAAATTACAAATAACATCCCTGTGAGTTAGCAAGTAATTCACGTTAAATGTAAATCAAAAGATGAGCATTGCAATCTCGCAAAGTGCTGAATTGCTATGCTTGATTGATCTTAGACTTTTAGGCCTTGCTTATGAAAAATAGAATAAAAGTTTTAGAAATCCAATTTTATTTCACTAAAATGACCTGTTTGGTTCAGTTTTATTGACAACCGATTTGGCTTATGGATTGTGCTATTTTTCACATGATATTTTTTAAATTCATTGGTTCACTGATGAACATACGTTAAAACTTACCTTTTCAAGACCTTGGTGCTATTTTCAAGTTGCTCAAACTGCACTAGACTCCAACATGCTTAATTGGTTGTAATTGGAATATTGATTGATGACGACTCTACGCCAAGAAAATTTCCGACGTCGTAAAGAGAAAATTTTGGCAATGGCTGAGGTTTTATTACTGGAAAATCATAATGATATTACATTAAGTGAGTTGGCTGCAGAGTTAGATATTGCCAAAGGCACAATTTATAAATATTTCAAAAGTAAAAATCAGCTCTATTTAGAGTTAATTATTTTAAATGAACAGCGTTTATTGGATATTTCCAAACAGTATCACCACAACTTTCAAACTTATGTTTCGCAGTACATGCTGTATAACATGCTTAATTCCAACCGTACGATTTTGCTGCACTCAATTGAAGAACGCTTAACCAATAATGAACGTAAACTAAATGAATTGTTTGAACAGTTATACGATATTCGTGAGCAGCGTATTTTAGAAATTAAGGACATCACCCAAGCCTATTTAGAGTCCTTTAACAGCGCGATGTCGATCCGTGATTATCTGTCTTATATTTGGACAGTAACTTATGGTGCGTCGTTATTACTCAATTCTACCCATTATCAAAAAGCTATTGGGTCACGTGAACGCTTAATCAAGCTATATATTAATCAAGCACTGATGACGCCAGATAAAGTATCTGCGATTGTTTGATTTTTACATAGTTAGCTTCGTTGGATTCATTGCTGATCCCGCTAAATATTAGCGTCTAAGTAGAAAGAAATTTGCTTTTCAGAACGTACTAACTCACCTCATAAATTTATTCTCTAAATAAAAATCCCAAAGTTCAAACTTTGGGATTTTTCAAATTCTTTTGACTGTCTAAAGACACATCATTCTGCACTAATATCTTCAAATAATACTGAAGATAAATAACGCTCACCACTGTCAGGTAAAATCACCACAATATTTTTACCTGCATTTTCAGGACGTGCCGCCAATTTTGCAGCAGCAGCCATTGCTGCACCACTTGAAATACCGACTAAAATACCTTCTTGGGTTGCTGTTTTACGCGCCCAGTCAATTGCTTCAGCACTTTCAATCGCAATCACTTCATCCACCAAATCTAAATCTAGGTTTTTTGGAATAAAGTTAGCGCCAATCCCCTGAATTTTATGTGGTGCAGGCGTAATGGCTTCACCACGCTTGGCCTGAGCGATAATTGGAGATTCAGCAGGCTCGACTGCAACAGTATGCAATGCCTGACCTTTTACCTTTTTGAAATAACGCGAAATACCAGAAATCGTACCGCCTGTACCTACACCTGCAACAAGAATATCGACCTTGCCGCCTGTTGCTGCCCAAATTTCTGGGCCTGTGGTTTCTTCATGAATTTGCGGATTGGCAGGGTTATTAAACTGCTGCGGCAAATAATAAGTTTCAGGATGTTCGGTTGCCAAACGCTCTGCTTCATCCACCGCGCCTTTCATACCTTTTGCAGGCTCAGTCAGCACCAAATTTGCACCCAACGCTTTCAACACCTTACGGCGCTCAATACTCATGCTTGCAGGCATCGTTAGTGTAATCTCATAACCTTTTGCTGCAGCTACAAATGCCAAAGCGATTCCTGTATTACCACTGGTCGGTTCTACAATATGCATACCTGCTTTTAACACGCCACGTTTTTCAGCATCGGCAATTAAAGCAGCACCAATACGGCATTTCACAGAAAATGCAGGGTTACGGCTTTCCACTTTGGCTAAAACCGTTGCATCGCCAGAAATTAAACGGTTAATGCGTACCAATGGCGTGTTACCAATCGCTTCTGCATTATTGCTATATACGGCAATCCCTAAATTTGCTGGTGTTGAAAAAGCTGCATCTGTGGTCATGATTATTCCCTAAGTTATATCTATATAAACAAAATTTAAATTATCATACCTTTTTATAAAATTTTTGCCGATGTTTCACGAAAATTGTTTTATACAAAAATATGATTAGCTTTCAACAAAATGCGAATTAGAATAAAGAGATGACGACCTCAGTTTAATTGTCGATTTTCTCGGCACTTGGGTTTGAAATTCGCTATTTATTTTTTGACAATAGCAACACATAACAAAATGTAGGGAATGCAATGTCTAATAAACGTTACAGTCAGCTTTATCGTAATTTCACTAAAAAAATCTTAGATAAGATTGTGACGCCACAAGTATTAGGCACGACTGCAGAATTAGAACATCGTGTTGCACAAAGCTCTGAAAAAACACAATTTTGTTATGTGCTGCAAGATGCCTCTCTCAGCAATACCGTATTGATTGATCAGCAGACGCAATCTCGTGGTTTACCTTCTGTGTATGCGCTTTTAAACATTGCCGAGCATCAGGAAGACGATTCCATTTTGGTCTTGCGTGAGAAAAACCCACAGCACAGTGCTTATCACTACTCTGCTAAATTGATTCGACTCATTGAAACCTTAGAGCAACATCCTGAACATGATGTGTTGTTAGTTCCCGTAACTGTACTTTGGGGACGTTCACCCGAATACGAAGACTCTTGGTTTAAAGCATTATTTGCCGATGCATGGTCTACGCCAAACAAGCTTAAACAAACCATTAATATTTCGCTCTATTCACGTGATAACTACATCGAGTTTCATAAAGCAATTTCCTTACGTCAGCTTATTGAACAAGCCACACAACAACAACCACACTTATCGCCTGCGCACTTTATTGAGCAACATCTGGAACACAATTTTAATCAACACAAAGAAGCGATTTTAGGCCCGGACTTATCTGACCGCCGTAATTTGATTCATGCGTTGATGAAAAGTGAAGCAGTACAACAAGCTATTCGTAAAGAAAGTATCGAACAAAAAGTCAGTATGTTTGAAGCAGAAAACCGTGCTAAAAGCTATTTAACTGAAATTGTATCGGACTTTTCTTATTCGACTTTGCGTTTTGCTGAACTGGCACTGACCAAGCTTTGGACACAGCTCTATGATGGCATTGAAGTGCATCACTTTGACACGGTACGCGAACTCGCCAAAGACTATGAAATCGTCTATACCCCTTGTCATCGTAGCCACATCGACTATTTGTTGCTGTCTTATGTGATTTTTAATCGTGGCTTGATGGTGCCGCATATTGCAGCAGGTATTAATTTAAATTTACCAATTGTGGGTCAATTAATGCGTGGTGCAGGTGCGTATTTTATTCGCCGTACTTTCAGCGGCAATGAATTATACACCTCGGTATTTAAAGAATATTTACACAGTTTATTGTCACGCAACACCCCACTCGAATACTTCATTGAAGGTGGACGCTCACGTACAGGTTTATTGTTACCGCCGAAAAAAGGCATGTTGTCGATGACCATTCAAAGCCATTTACGCGGAGCAACCAAACCAATTGCATTTATTCCAACGTATTTTGGTTATGAAAAACTGATTGAAGGCACATCTTATTTAAATGAATTAAACGGCAAACCGAAAGAAGCCGAATCTTTATGGGGTATTTTAAACTCTGCCCGTAAAATTGAAAAAGTCTTTGGTCAGGTCTATGTCAACTTTGGCGAACCTGTATTTTTAGATGATGTTTTAACTGCCAACCAAGCACGCGATGTAAAACTGAACATAAATGATGAACTACCGACCTCTGTGATTCACACGGTAGATCATACTGCGCATGCAATCTTGGAAAATATCAATAAAGCGGTGGTGATTAACCCAATCGCCCTCATCTCTCTGATTTTATTAAATGCCGATCAGCATGCATTGAAACAAGATGAGCTGCTCGCCCGAATTGAACAATATCGACGTTTGCTCAAACAATTGTGCTACGACCCACGTATGATTATTACGGGTTTAAATCCACAAGAAATTATTGAATATGCGCTAAAACTTAAACAAGTTGAGCGTTATAACCAAGATGGTGTAGAACAGATTCGAGTCGCAGAAAGCCAAAAAATCTTATTGAGCTATTTTAGCAATAATATTTTGCACTGCTTTATTTTGCCTGCGTGTGTAGCATTAATTGTGCAGCAGTTTAATGAACAAAATTTAGCATTATCATGCGCAGATTTAATGCAAAAACTGCAGGCGATTTATCCATATTTGAAGCAAGAGTTTTTCTTGGCATGGACGGCGCAAGAACTTTCTCAAGAAATCGAAAAAATTGTGGCGTACTTTATTCAACAAAATTGGGTTACAGAAGCAAATCTGCAATTACAGCCGAACCCAGCTACACAGCATGAACTCTATGCCTTAGCTGAACTGGCAAAACCAAGTTTAAATAATTTCGTATTGATTCAAGGGCTTTTGCAGCGTTATAGCGCACACATCCCTTTAAATCTGAAAGTTTTGGAAAAAATGACCAAAACCGTATTACAACGCGCTGCAGATTCTGCACAATTTAAGTCTGCATATTATTTTGATAGTGCCACCTTAAAAAGTTTTATCAGCAGTTTAGATCAGCAAGCCTTGTTGCAACACAATGCTACGCAGATAAGCCTAGATGATACTTTTAGTGCAAAAATGTCGGAATACTTTGCTTGGTATAACCCAGAAATTCACGAATTGTTAGCTGCATCGAGTGAATTTAGTGAGAAAGAATTAAAAAGTTTTGAACAAGTGAAAAAATAGGTTTTATTGTAACTCAGCCACTTTTTTATCAATTTTTTGATTAGAATATCAGCCCATTATTTATGATTGGCTGATATCTTTTCTTAAATGATACTTGTTCTCATATATAAATAATGATTTATGTTATATAATTTATCTTCCACTCCCGCCTAATATATATTGGGTTAGCTGTAAATTAAGAGAATAAAACAATGAACGATGGTCTTGAAATCACATCAATGCGTGAATCTGCGGATACCGTTGTTGGAATTTTAAAATCTTTGGCGAATAGTGACCGTCTTTTAATTCTTTGTCATTTATCTCAACAAGAATTAAACGTATCGCAAATTGAAGAAATAACTCAAATTCATCAGCCTACTTTATCGCAACAATTAATGATGCTGCGTAAAAGTGATGTGGTGAATACCCGCCGTGATGGCAAGCAAATTTTTTATTCAATTAAAGATGAAAAAATGGTGCAGGTACTTAATACCCTCTATGCACTTTATTGCCCGCAGGTCTAAATGATAATGCCTGTATTATCAGGCATTACCATAAAACTTGAATACTCTCCTGCTATTTCAAAGACTTCTTAGCATTTTTTGTTCATAATATATCTAAATTTATGATTTAGATTTCAGTATGTCAGATTTCAATTCACGTTTGGCTCGTGTACTACCTGCTTGGCAATGGCTGCGAAAATACAATGCAGAAACATTGAAATCTGATCTGCTGTCTGCGTTTATTGTCATTGCCATGTTGGTACCTCAAGGAATGGCCTATGCCATGCTTGCAGGTTTGCCTCCTGTCATGGGTTTATACGCGAGCGTGATCCCCATGATCATGTACGCCTTGGTTGGTGGCAGCCCAACCTTGTCCATTGGCCCAGTCGCCATTATTTCTATGATGACCTTTGCGACGCTCAATCCTTTATTTGAAGTCGGCTCGGCAGCTTATATTCAAGCAGCTTGTTTACTTGCCCTGATGGTCGGCATTATTTCGCTACTTTTAGGGATTTTTCGCTTCGGTTTTTTAATTCAACTCATTAGCCATCCTGTTATTAAAAGCTTCATTATTGCCTCTGCATTAATGATTGCGATTGGACAGCTTAAATTTGTGTTAGACATCCCCCTTAAAGCCAATAACTTACCTGAGTTCTTATACAGCTTTTGGAAATATATGGGACAAACCCATTTTTATAGCGTGCTCTTGGGTGTTGCTGCCATTTTATTTCTAATTTATGCCCCTAAAATCATCAACAGTAATGCCATTCGTGAGCGTGTTCGAGGTAGCGGCTTTATCTTAAAAGCCTTGCCATTGGTATTGGTGATCGTTTCAATTGCTTTGGTTTATTCATTGCATTTGCAACAAATCGGCATTAAAACAGTCGGAGAAATTCCTTCAGGATTTCCGCCTATTCAATTCCCTGAATGGAATGCACAACTTGTTCTACAACTCCTTCCTGGCGCAGCCATGATTGCCATGATCAGTTTTGTGGAATCTCTGTCTATTGCGCAAGCCACCGCCTTACAACAACGTAGTCACTTAAATAGCAATCAGGAACTGATTGCACTCGGTTTAGCCAATTTTGGCGCAGGTGTTAGCTCCTCTTTTCCCGTCACAGGCAGTTTGTCGCGTACCGTGGTCAATGCCGATGCAGGTGCAAAAACACCCATGGCAGGTGTATTTACCTCCATCGTGATTGTTATTGTCAGTTTATACTTCACGGGATTTTTCCAAGACTTACCACTGGCTGTTTTGGCTGCAACCATTATTGTTTCAATTTGGAAACTGGTCGAGTTCCAATCTTTTAAAGAAACTTGGCGTTATTCCAAAGCCGATGGTCTGGCCATGTGGGTGACGTTCTTTGGTGTTGTATTCATTGATATTTCGACAGGTTTAATTATTGGGATTGTGTCCACCTTTATTCTAATGTTGTGGCGTATTAGCCGACCACATATTGCGGTAATTGGTTTACTTGAAGGCACACAACATTTTCGTAATATTCAGCGGCATCAAGTGCGTACCGCGCCACACGTGCTATCCATGCGAATTGATGAAAATCTAACCTTTTTAAATGCCAATACTTTAAAAGGCTTTTTTATTAATCAAGTCAGCCAAAACCCTCAGTTAAAGCATGTAGTGGTGAATTGTTCGAGTATTAGCAGTATTGATTTAAGCGCACTCGAAATGCTGGAAGATTTAAATCTTGAACTAAAAAAATTGAATATTTGTCTGCATTTTTCAGAAATTAAAGGCCCGGTAATGGACAAATTACAACACTCAAAACTTTTGCAGCATTTAAATGGAAAAGTTTATTTGTCACATTATTTAGCCATGCAAGAGCTTGCGCCTGAACTGACTTAAAGATCAAGAAATTGATCTTTAATTTTATCTTTAAAACTGGATGCTCAACACACATGCTTTTTGATCAAAGAGTACTTTTATCTTGCTGAAATTTAAGTAGTTTAATAAATATCACTTTTAAAAATATAGACTTAATTTTTATATAAAAATTATTTTTAAGCACATGGATATTTCAGTATAAAATAGCCGCTTTTCTTTAACCTTGTTTTCGTATGTTTTCAGCTTTTTTGCGTTTGAGTTTAGTCTCCCGAATTATGATTGCAATTGTACTCGGTGTGGCTGTTGCAATTTTATTTCCAGAATCTGCGCCCTATTTAAGCCTTTTGGGTGATATATTTATTAAAGCCCTGAAGTCTGTTGCGCCAATTTTAGTCTTTATTTTGGTCATGGCATCGATTGCCAATTTTAAAATTGGAAGCAGCAATGCTTATATCAAACCGATTATGCTGATGTATGCGATTGGTATGTTCTTGGCTGCGCTCAGTGCGGTCATTGCAAGCTCACTTTTCCCAAGTACATTATTTTTAGATGTTGCAACACAGGCAGATTTAACACCGCCGGGTAGTCTTGCTGAAATTTTGAAAAATCTTTTACTTAGTTTTGTTGCTAACCCTGTAGTTGCCATTGCCGAAGCCAACTTTATTGGTATTTTGGCTTGGGCTGTGGCTTTAGGGATTGCCTTCCGCCATGCTACAGAGTCCACCAAAGCATTGTTGAATGATGCAGCCAATGCAGTCAATCGCGTTATTCGCTTGGTGATTAACTTTGCACCTTTCGGTATTTTTGGCTTGGTTGCCGTGACATTTGCCGATGCAGGCTTGAGCACCTTAGCCAGTTATGCTCAATTATTGGCAGTCTTGTTAGGTACGATGTTCTTTGTCGCGTTGGTCATCAACCCAATCATGGTGGCATTTGTGACCCGCAGCAATCCTTATCCTTTAGTTTTTCAATGCTTACGCGAAAGTGGCATTACTGCTTTCTTTACCCGTAGTTCTGCAGCCAATATCCCTGTCAATTTAGACTTAGCCAAGCGTTTAGGCGTACAGGAATCAACCGCGAGTGTTGCAATTCCGTTAGGTGCAGTAATTAACATGGCAGGCGCATCGGTCACCATTACCGTTTTGACCTTAGCTGCGGTAAATACTTTAGGAATTTCTGTCGATTTTAGCACCATGCTGATTTTATCTGTGGTTGCAACGGTGTCGGCCTGTGGTGCTTCAGGCGTTGCGGGCGGCTCGTTACTGCTGATTCCTGTAGCGTGTGGCTTATTTGGTATTTCTTCAGATATTGCCATGCAAGTTGTTGCAATTGGTATGGTCATTAGCGTATTGCAAGATTCAACCGAAACTGCACTTAACTCATCTACCGATGTGCTATTTACTACTGCGGTTGACCGTGGTTTGAGTTAAGATACAATGCGTTAGGAAACTTACGCAATCATCCATTATGCCTTTTCAAACTTTACCCCTTTGGGTGCAATTTGGTGCTTTTTTTCTAGCCGTCAATGCTGGAATTATTAACGTACTCGGATTGGTGACCGTATTGCACCAGTCCGTTTCGCACATGACTGGTAACGTTAGTATCTTGGCGATGGCGCTAATCGACTGGAAACCAGAAGCCATGATTTTCTTGTTTCTGGTGATTTTGTGCTATGTGATTGGCTCATTTTATAGCGGCGTCATTTTAGGAAATAGCAATTTTCGCTTAGGGCGTCGTTATGGTTTGCCCATGAGTTTGGTGGCATTTTTTATTTTAATCTGCTGGGCATTATTGCCTTATTTCCCACGTTATGCCCTGCTTTGGGCATCGGTTGCCATGGGCATACAAAATGCCATGATCAGCTACTATAAAGGCACCATCATCCGCACCACACATTTATCTGGGGTATTGACCGATTTAGGCTTAGCTCTCGGTTATCGAGTGCGGGGCTTACAAGTTGAAAAAAGGCGTATTGTTTTACACCTACTGATTTTAATTGGTTTCTTTGTGGGTGGATTACTCGCTGCAGCCATTTATCCTACATTTAAACTGAATTCTTTTCTGGTACCTGCAGGACTCAGCCTAAGTTTGAGTTTGGTGTATTGGATTATTTATTTTCGCTATCGACATCTTCAACATTAAGTTTCGGAAATTATCATGGTTAAAAATGCACTACAGGCACAATTGCTCAAAGCGGGTTTAGTGGATAATAAAAAAGCAAAAAAACTGTCTAAACAAACCTTACACGAACAGCGCACAGGTGAAAGTAAAGATGCTGAAGTGAAAGCCAAAATTGCACAGGCACAGCAAGAAAAACTCGCCAAAGACCAAGCTATTGAGCAAGAAAAGAAAGCCGCTTTACAGGAAAAAGAACTGAAAGCAGCAATTATGCAAATGATTCAGCAGCATAAAATTCGTGATACCGATGGTGAAGTGGCTTATCAGTTTTTAGATGGCAAGATTAAAAAAGTGTATATCAATCAACAAATTTACAATGCACTCGTGGCAGGTAGTTTGGTGATTGCCAAAGAAAATGACAGTTATGCGTTCCTGCCTAAAGCTTTAGCTGAACGTATTAATAGCAAAATGGAAGGCTTTATTATTGTCAATAATGCCGAGAAAAATGAAGCCACGACAGATGAAGAAGATCCATACGCAGCCTATGTGATTCCAGATGATTTAATGTGGTAGATCACGCAAGTATTTATGCTAGGTATCTATTCAAAGCCAGTATCTGTACTGGCTTTTTTATTATGACTGCAACTTGATTGAAAACTTTCAGTAAAAACAAATAATTGAAATGTAGCAAAAAGTTACTCAGCCTTCAAATTTAAACTTTAGTCGATACACTATCTAACAATTTCATACATCAATGAAGAATTAAGGTGAATTGCAGGCCAAAATTCTAAGTGCCGTGCAGACGAAAATCAGCAACCTTAAAGCGAGGACCTTTTGCAAGAATTTAATTTTATTCAAAATATTCAGGAATGGTATAACCAATACCCTTGGTTAGAAATGCTGACCTCACTCAGTATTGTGATTCTACTGGCAATTTTAGCCAACTTTATTGCCAAGCAAATTGTAGTGCGCGGGATTCGCAAACTGATTTCTAAAATGACCTTTGCCAATAGTGAAATTATTTCACAGCATAGTGTCATCCGACGTATTGCCAACATTGTCCCAGCTGTCGTGATTATGAACGGCATCACCACCGTACCGCATTTGTCAGATAAAGTAGAAAGCTTTGTGCAAATGGGTGCGCAAGCCTTTATATTCCTGACCATTGCATTGGCAATTTCTGAATTTTTAAATATTTTTAACCTGTTCTATCAACGCAACCCTAAGTCACGCAACAAGCCAATTAAGGGCTATTTGCAGTTAGTTAAACTCATTATTTATGTGGTCTGTGCCCTCATGATTTTAGGCACTTTCCTGAAAAAAGATGTGTTTACCTTACTCGCAGGTTTTGGTGCGATGGCTGCTGTTTTGATGTTGGTTTTCCAAAATACCATTTTATCTCTAGTGGCTTCGGTACAAATTTCTTCCTACGATATGGTACGGATTGGTGACTGGATTGAAATGCCTTCTTTAAATGCCGATGGTGATGTCATTGATATGTCATTACATACAGTCACCGTGCAAAACTGGGATAAAACCCTGACCACTATTCCAACCAATAAACTCATTACCGATACCTTTAAAAACTGGCGTGGCATGCAGGAAGCTGGTGCCCGACGTATTAAACGTGCCATTTTAATTGATCAAAGTTCTGTGCACTTTATGACTGAACATGAACAAAGCAAACTTAAAGAGTTTTTGTTATTGGATCAATATTTACATAGCAAAAATGAAGAAATTGAGCAGTTTAATCAGCAGTTAGCAAATCAATCACAATACAACCAACGCCGTTTAACCAATTTAGGGACGTTCCGTGCCTATGTTGAATTTTATCTGAAACAGCATCCTGGCATTAATCAATCTCAGTCATTGATTATTCGTCAACTACAGCCAAGCAGTGAAGGTTTACCACTAGAAATTTATGCCTTTACCAAAACCACTGCATGGAAAGAATATGAAAGTATTCAATCCGATATTTTTGATCATTTGCTGGCAATTATTCCGGAGTTTGGCTTAAAAGTGTATCAAGCCCCATCGGGTTCAGATTTAAAGCAAATTGCTGCACCATTTAAAGCAAGTTCTGTCCAAAGTCTAAATCCTTTAGAAATTGACGAGGCATAATTATGGATTTATTGCTGAGCCATGTGTCGCAAAATGCTTGCATGGCTCAGTAGCCGTTTTTATTTTCAGCAAGACGATAAAATTTTCATTAAATTAAAATGCACTCGTACACTCGTATATGAATAAGAGAAAATAAAGTCTTATTTGTAAGAGCTTTGTTGAAACAAATATCTAACACTATGTTTTAATTATATTTAAATTTCCTCAAACCTTTAAATCACAGCTTGCTCCAAATTTATGTAATAAGGTCATTGCCGGTTGAAAAAGTCTAATGATTCTAAGAATTCACCTAACTTTTCAACTCACTAAAATGTGTCGCTCTTGTTAATTGATTCTGGATTCGAAAAATGATCATCAATAATTCGTCTAATGAAAGATTGAAATTCACTACTTTTGTGCTTTAGCGCTCTAGATGATCAATACACGCGCTACAGGATGAGGGGTACGAGTTTATAAAAGATCTCTAATAGACCAAATAATGAAAAGTTTAAGGCAGGACGCGGTACAACGTCGCAAAACATTGTTCTGCTTTTTCATTACTACAGAAATTAATGGTGTGCGCATTTTTCCATTTTACAAAATATTGTGAAATGTCCCCTGTTTGGTCTTCCTGATATCCAGAACAATCCACTTCATTATTGTCATATTTAACTTGCAAAATTAAAGCCGGTAACGAATTTGCAGGGTCTTGTGAAGGTTGATAATCATATACACCTGCAGACCATTCTTGACCGCTTTTAATCACCACATCGCTATTACTTTTAAAGTTGTAATATTCAATACATTTACGATTATTTGGGATTTGCATGCCCCACAGCCCCACAATTTCTGGACGGGTCACCACACGAAATTTATTGGTCGTTTCTGCTGCTACTGGCGTTAACTTGGCTGAATCTATTGTTGTATTTTCATTCGCAATCGCGCAGACAGAACATAAGCTTAAAACTGTGGTTAGATATATTTTTTTCATACATTTATTTAAAGATATAAACCGTTTAGACAACTTAGCATATTTTTAATCCAAATCTGCAAGCATAAACATAAGACAACAATTTTATTTAACGAAAATGTGACTTAGTTTACATTTAATCGACTTTGTAGGTAATGGTTATTTGATATGATCGCCTTTCTGTTGTGAACGTCACACTCATTCAAGTTTTTTTCTTAATTATCAACCCATTGCAAAAGTGAGTTTAGTACTTGCAAAACTTTAGCATACCGCAAACTATATCTTCGACTCAAAAGCAAATATTTGCCTTTGGACTGCTAGCCGTTGTGGTATTTTTTTCTTGTTTATTGGGTATTTTTACTCGCCCACTTAGCTACTTTTCTTTTTTTTGGCCAAGCAACGCCCTCTTGTTGGGGCTACTCATTCGCTTTCCATCTTTAAAAAGTTTTGGTGGAATTTTGGGTGCTTTTTTTGGCTATATGGGCGCCGATTTGGTCACAGACAATACTTTCCTGATGACGCTAGGTTTAACGCTTTCCAACTTTGTAGCTGTTTTTAGTGGGTTGTTTTTCTTTAATTTTGCCCGCGCTAAACTTCCAGCGAGCAATAATAATGTGTCAGAGCTATATCCACATATTATTGCTGTAACTTTAGGCTGTTTCTTTGGGGCTTTATTTGCCATTCTTCTGCTGCCAAATTTGCCGCACACCTTTATGTTAAAAGAAAATCGTTGGATTGATTTTTTTACTTGGTGGTCTGGTGAAATTTTAAATGCGGTAATTGTCTTACCTTTAATTTTGGCTGCCCCAGGCTGGTCTAAATTCAAAAAACTTATAAATAATCAATATGCTAAAGAAACTCAAATTCAGGATATCTTGCCCTTTTTTGCATTACTGATCTCTATCGCCTGCACCCATATTTTCTATGGGCCAGGCGCACTATTATATCCATTGGCTGCGTTAATTTGGGCAGCTGCCAGCTATCAACTTTTCAATTTGGCACTGATTAATAGCTTGGTCTGTTTAACTCTGTATCACAGCGTCACAGGCTTGTTTATAGATCAAGTGAATTCGAGTTATTTAACCACCATTATTTCTATTCGTGTGGGTTTAATTATTTTAGGTCTTGCCACGTTAATTTTATGTGTGATTAGCCAAAACCGAAATCAGTTGTATAGAGAAGTATTGTATTTGGCAAATCATGACAGTTTAACCGAAACACTGAACCGCCGTAGTTTTACTCAGTTAAGTGAAAAAGCTTTAAAGCATAAAAACAATCATTCATTGTCTTTAATTATGTTAGATATCGACGATTTTAAAAAAATGAATGATCAATATGGGCATTATGTCGGTGACCGTGCTTTGCAACATCTCTCTAACATCGTTAAAAGCAATTTACGTGATCACGATTTATTTTGTCGCATTGGTGGTGAAGAGTTCATTATTTTGCTGAACAATAATAACTTAAATAAAACTCAACGCATTGCAGAACGTATTCGTATGTGTATTGAACATCAAGCGTTAAATTTAGAAAACCTTGAACCCATTCATTTTACAGTAAGCATGGGCGTGTCACATACACACTTACCCACCAATCTCCCTTTACAAGATTTAATTATTCAGGCAGATCAGGCGCTATATCAGGCAAAAATGCAAGGTCGTAATCGGGTCATTCTTGCTTCTTAAACAAAAATAGCATACAACATCAATTTGACAATACAGATTTTCAGGATTGAAATGAAACTTGCAGAATACCTCCAATATGATGCTTTAGGCTTGGCAGAGCTCGTTGCCAAAAAGGATGTTCAGGCCTCAGAATTATTAGATATTGCGTTACAACGTGCTGAACAAACCAATCCACAATTAAATGCCATTATTATTCCTATGCATGAACATGCACGGCAGCGCACACAAACAAAATTAACAGGCCCATTTGCAGGTGTGCCCTTTTTAGTCAAAGACTTATTTCAACAATATGCAGGCTATCCGACTTCATTTGGTTGTCAGGGTTTAAAACGTGCGCATCATCTTGCAGAACAAAATGCAGAAATTGTAAATCGTTGGGAAAATAGCGGAATCGTTACCTTTGGACGTACCAACACGCCTGAATTTGGGATTAAAGGGATAACCGAGCCAGATGCTTGGGGTGCATGTAAAAATCCATGGAATTTGAAACACAATAGTGGTGGTTCTTCTGGTGGTTCTGCGTCTGCAGTTGCGGCAGGTATTGTGCCGATTGCAGGGGCAAGTGATGGCGGTGGTTCAATTCGTATTCCTGCGTCTTACTGTGGTTTGTTTGGTTTAAAACCAAGTCGTGGACGCACCCCGTGGGGGCCACAACTCAGTGAAGCCATGCATGGTGCAGCGATGCAACATATTTTAAGTAAAAGTGTACGTGACAGTGCGGCAATGCTCGATGCAACGCATGGCGCAGATGGTCATTCACTTTTCAAAATTGAAGCTCCTGAACGCAGTTATTTAGATGCAATTCAGCAAGCGCCAAAAAAATTAAGAATCGCATATTCGACCCAATCTCCGATTGGTACAGCTGTTTCACAAGATGCCATCAATGCCATTCAAAAAACCGTACAGCTTTTAGAATCTTTAGGGCATGAAGTGGTTGAAGACCGTCCTGCTATTGATGGCATGCAATTGGCCAAAGATTTCATTACCACATGGTTTAGCCAATTTGCTTATTTAATTGCTGAAATTCAAACTCGCCTGCCAAATCATTCCGATAATTTTGAGCTAGACTCTTTGGCTTTGGCTGCCTTTGGCGCAAAAACCACGTCAGTAGATTACATTCGCAATTTGAATAATTGGGGGGTATATGTCGCACAAATGAATCAATTCTTTGAGCGTTATGATTTATACCTCATCCCTGCAACTGCCTCAGTTGCACCAAAAAATGGCGAAGTTAAAACTCCTGCATGGCAAAAACCAATTTTAAAAACACTATTACATGCAGGTAAAGCACATTGGTTAGCGCAAGGTAAATTGGTCGATCGCATTGTCAAAGAAAACCTAAAATGGGTGCCATTTACTCAACTTGCCAATATTACTGGGCTGCCTGCAATGTCTGTGCCATTGTATTGGAATAAAGATAACTTACCATTGGGTTCGCAGTTTATTGCGCCTTTTGCACGTGAAGATGTGCTTTTACAACTGGCTGCACAACTTGAAACGGCTCAACCGTGGTGGCATCAATACGCTAAAATCCGTATTTAATGTAGCAATCAATTAGTAAGAAGCAAGCAAACTATACCCATCCAACTTTGCTTGCTTCTATTTTTGATAAAAGAACGGTATCACTGCAAAATCACCAATCTAGGCTTTGGTATCACTCGACATTGACTGCGATTCTAATTGCTTTGGCAATCCCCAAATAAAACACAGACCAACGAGTGTAGATAATCCTGCAAAAGTAAAAATCCATTCGCCTGAAACAATATCCCAATAATGCCCTGCCAAAATACTCCCCAGTGCAACACCTAAACCCCACATGGTACTGTAAAGTGCTTGCCCACGACCTTGTTGCCCTGCAGAAAAGTTTTGAAAAATCACCCGCATGGCAATGATATGAAATAATCCAAAACTAAAGGCATGAATGCTTTGTGCAAAAAAATGTGCAAAAAATATGGATGGAAATAAACCAACTATCACCCAACGTAAGCCTGTTAAAATTAAACATACGGCAACCAGTGAACGCCAAGACCAACGCTTTAAAAACAAACTCGCATAGGCAAACATAATAATTTCAGCAATCACTCCGACAGACCACAAGAAACCGATCTGACTTGTGCTAAAGCCTGCCTGACTTAAAAAATTACTGTAGAAACTATAAAATGGCGCATGCGAAAACAGTAAAATCAATTCAATTATAAAAAATGAATAGACTACTGGGCGCTTTAAAATAGGCAATAAGGGTTCAAGTTGTTTTTGTGCAATGGGTGCGGAGCTTGGTTCTTGAATACTGAATGACCATAGAAATGCCAGTAAAGAAATACTGAGTAGCAACATCGGTAACATGGAGATTGGTATAATTTCCAAAATAGCACCTATGCCAAAAACCCCGACAATAAAACCTATAGAGCCCCATTTACGCACTTTGCCATAGAGTTCCGCACGTTTCTCGCCCAACCAAAACAAAGTCACGCCTTCAAATTGTGCCAAAATTGCGTTTTGGAAAAAGCTAAAAATTAGCATGAGTAATGCAACAGACTGAAAGCTATTCGGAACAATAAAAATCAGTAACCAAATACTGGCTTCCATCCAAGTTGCGATGCGCACCAAAAGCATCCGTTTGCCTGATTTATCGGCAATCCATCCCCAAATAAAAGGCGCGAAAAAGCGCGTTAAAATGGCAATAGAAGATAAAACACCAATTTCCTGATAATTAAAGCCCTGATCTTCTAAATACAGGCTCCAAAAAGGCAAAAACGTCCCAACAATTGCGTAGTAGAAAAAGTAGAATCCACCTAAGCGTGTCGATATATTCAAGGCTTGCATCAATGTGTATTTCCTTGATTTTTCAAACACATAAATAAGTGCATTATCTGACCTGATCTAAAATTTTATGACAACCGATATATTAACACTGTAGTCCTTTAATTTTGAGTGATTGGCTGATTAAAACGCAAAACCCTGAAAATCAGAGCAAATTTTCAGGGTAATATTGAGAAAATTTCTTAAAATTTTTAGCCGCAAGAAGCTTGTATAATAATTTTAGTTTTCGGATCGACCACCACAGTGACTCGATTCATACGATAATCCATTGTTACAGGCTGACCTGGTGTAACCATTCTCACAATTTCAGCTCGGGTAAGCGCTTTAATTTGTGTTTCAGTCAAACCTGTTTTACCAACTAACTGCGCAGCAGATTCTGGGACACAATTTTGCATGGTCTGTGGCACCTGAGTTTGTTCATTGATAGGCTGATTACTACACGCCGCTAAAGTTGCCACACTTAAAACAGCCAAAACACTATATAACTTTTTCATGTTGATACTCGTTTTTAATTTCTTCAAACCAACTCAAAATAACATAACTGATTAAATAAGCAGTAAATTTACTGAATAAAACTGTGATGATAGTTTTATTGATCAAAATAAATTAGATGTAAGTTTGGATTAAGTTTAATTCTCAATCACACTTAAACTCAGTTTCATCCAATCAATTGCCTGTTGGCGACGCTCTTCTAAAGCATTCCATAAGTTGACAAAAATAACTAATCATGCGAAAAAATTTTTTAGTTAACAGATGTTCACACATGCCTCGAATTGTTTCTGTACCACTTAGTTTAGAACAGCGAGAACGACTCATTTTTCTGGCCAAGCATGCAAAACATTGGCGTGAAAGACAACGTGCCCAAACTATTCTCTGGCTTTCTGAAGGTAAAAGTGTTGCGGAA
>NZ_SJNS01000024.1:0-36206 GCF_004331005.1 Acinetobacter sp. ANC 5045
TACAGCCCAATCTGTTACAGATTCGGAAAACGCAGTGCATCACCATCGTGAGTAAGACCAATGCAAGTCTCCGTAAACAGTTGTGCTGGCGACCATAGCAAGAGTGAACCACCTGATCCCTTCCCGAACTCAGAAGTGAAACCTCTTCGCGCTGATGGTAGTGTGGGGTTACCCATGTGAGAGTAAGTCATCGCCAGCTCATTATTCTAAACACCCTCAACTAGCGTTGAGGGTGTTTTTTTATGTAGAAAAGAAAATATTAAAAACTATAAAAAGTGAAGGCAAAATAAAACCATCTGAGGATGGTTTTAAATAGTAAGCATATTTTCCAAATTTGATTAGACTTCACGTAGTTGTCGACGTGCATGTTTAAATGCTGTTCTTAAACCTTCTTCTAGTGTTGGATGGTAGAACGGTTTATCTAAAATATCCTCAAGTGTGAGTTCTTCATCAATCATCCAAGCCAATAAGTGCGCCATGTGCTCAGCAGCATCCACAAATAATTCAGCACCTAATAACTTTTGACTTTTATTATCAATATAAACTTCAATAGCACCTTTATTTTTTCCTAGCACCAAGGCGCGACCTTGTTTTTCATAAGAAACAAAGCCTGTTGTAAATGCAATATTTTGATCTTTCAGTTGTTTATAGTTTTGTCCTACAGATGCCATTTCAGGTGAGCTAAACACAATACCCATGGGTGTTAATGTTTTAATATTTTCAATGTTTGGAAAGCTTAAACAATTATGCACGGCTGCACGCCCTTCATGTGCTGCTTCATGTTGAATGGGAGTATTCGTGTGTGCATCACCCACAATAAAAATAGCATGCTGTCCGAGTTGTTTGGTATGAGGATCAATTGGGAGTTGTTTGATGTTGTTGAAACTTGTATCAATATTTTCAAGATGAAGCTGATCTAAATAGCTGCGTCTACCCGTAGCAACCAATACATAATCGGCAGTTAAGCTTTGTATTTGTCCATTTTCTTGATATTCAATTTTCACGCCTTGTTCTGTTTTTTGTAGTTGTGTAGGCAAGGTTTCAAATTTGATATTCAATTCTCGACTGAGTGTATCTTGTGCAATGGTTTGTAGTTCTGGGCTGCTGAGTGAACCAACTTTACGACTACGTGCAAAAATAGTGGTCTCTACCCCTAAGCGTTGCATAGCTTGAGCTAATTCGATTGCAATTACACCACTGCCAATGACGGTCAAAGATTGCGGTAAGTGCTCTAATTCAAAAATTTGATCTGATGTGATTAAGCGTTCGCCTAAGTTTTCTTTCCAGGCTTGGTCATAAGCAGGAGTAGAACCGACTGCAACAATAAAAGCTTTTGCCTGATATTGCTGTCCATTCACTTGAATTGTATGGGCATCAATAAAAGTCGCAAAGCCTGAAACTTTATGGGATGCTTCCCAACGATCTACATCTTTTTGTGTGGCACGGGTAAAACGATCACGTAATTGACGTACGTGCGTCATGATTTGGGATGTATCAATTTTTGCATCTACCGTGAGTGCAACTTCTTGTGCATGCTGAAAGTCGTGCATGCGATTGGCACTAGAGATGAGAACTTTGCTGGGCATACAACCAACGCGGGCACAGGTGGTATCCCATGGGCCGTGATTGATGATGAGTAGATTTTGGGTGTATTTAATCGCTTCTTTATAGGCGCTAATGCCTGCGGTGCCTGCACCAATGATAATGAGGTCGTACATTTGTGAGCTACTTCATGTAATAAATAAATTTAGGCTAACACAAGCAAAACATTTATCATGCTTTTATTTACATAAAGCAGTAACTATGGTTACATATCTGACAATATTAATTATATGTTTGATTAACTCATAGTTTTAGAGGGATTTGGGGATTAACTCAATGAAAAAGAAAGAAATTAGTTTTAAGTTTTCGGCTGTGGCTCTAGCAGTTTTATTGGCTGGCTGTGGTGGCGGTGGTTATTATGATAATAAAGCTACGGATTCTAATCCAGGAAATAATACGACCAATCCTAGTACTGGTGAAACAGTTCAAAATGTTAATGCTAGTGCTATTACTCTGACAGATGTTAATGGTGTACAAACTCAGGTTATTAACATTGATGGTGCAAAGGCCACTGTAAAAGTAACAGATCAATCAGGACAAGGTATCAGTGGTGCAGTTGTTACATTTACCACAACTGGTGATGTTATTTTAGGGAGTTCAAATGGTGCAGTACTAACTGATGCGGCAGGTGATGCATCAATTTCACTTGTACCAAGTAATCCTAGCTTAACTGGTGTTTATAAAGTCTCAGCTAGTGTGGAATATGGTGATAAAACTATTACTACTAAGGATTTAGCTTTTACTTTACAACCACTTAATGTTGTTTTAGCGAATATGGTTCCTTCGACGGATCAATTAGAAGTTGGTGGCTCAACAAATATTACATTAAAAACACAAACAGACAGCGGTAATTTTCAAAATAATGTAGTTGTAAACTTTACAGCTACATGTGGTACATTTACGCCAGCATCAGTTACTTCACTTAATCAGGGTGATATTACAACTACTTATAAAGCTATTTCTGTGACTGGTGAGCTGTGTCAAGGGCAGCCTATTATTTATGCAAAGAGCTCAAATAGTCAATCGACACCACAGGTTACAGTTAAAGTCGCACCAATTGCAGCAGACTCTTTAGTTTATACGACAACTTCTGCTGTTGATCTTGGTATTGCAGGTAGTGGTTCGGCTGCCTCTGGGCAGGTTGAGTTTACCCTTTTCGCAAATGGACGCCCTGCTCCTAATCAAGAGGTGTTGGTTCAATTAACAGAAGCTCCCCCAGATTTAAATTTTATTTCATTAGATAATAATAAACTTGAGAAATTAATAAAAAGTGATTCTAATGGAAAAATTATTGTAAACTTATACCCTGGTGATATTCCTGGACCAGTGGAAATTAAAGCAGCACTTGCGTCAGATCCGAAAGTCTATGCTTTATCTAAAAATGTAAAAGTTTCAACAGGTAGGGTCACTCAAAATGGTGTTAGTTTATCTGTTTCTAAACAATCTTTAAGAACGGATATTGATGGAGATACTTCTACAATTACCGCACGTTTAACAGATCGAGTTGGGAATGATGTACCTGAAGGGACAGTAATTAGTTTTGTTGCGGAAGGTGGCAAAGTAGATTCATCTTGTGCAACCAATAAAGCTGGTTCATGTAGCGTAACTTTGACGACACAAAATCCCCGTCCTGTAAATAACCGTGTTACTGTTTTAGCTTTTGTAGAGGGAGATAAAGCCTACAATGATTTAGACGGTAGTAATTCGTTTACAAAAGGGGATACTTTAACTCATAACATTGGTGCTTTTTTCCGTGATGATAATGAAGATAATCTCCATAATCTAGGTGAATTTATTTATAGTAAAGCGAATGCTGGTTTAAAATGCGCACTTTCTAGTTTTGAGCAGCCGAATATTCCTAATACTTGTGACAGTGGTTTAAGTGCAGTTTTACGTCAACAATTAGTTTTTGCGTTTGCTCATGATACTCCAACGTTTGTTTGGAAGAGTGGGTTTGAATCGAATGGAAAAATTTCAAAAGGGACTGGCACTTTTAGTTTTAATGTATATGGTAATAGTCTGAAAACTGTTCCAATGCCTTCTAGTACAACTGTTGGAGTTTCAGTTAAAGATAATACAACATTTGAACCTAGCGTTAAATTGATTGCAGTGCCATCTGATTCAACTAAAAAGGTTTTAAGTGTAACTGGAGCTGAACCATATAGTACTTTGAATATCACATTAGCAGATAAAGATTACGCAATTGTAATTTCTGGAAGTGGAACAGGAACCTCTGTGCCATTGGATGCAGCTATTACAGGTACACCACAATTTAATTATAAAAATCAGACTTGTGAGGCTGAGGTAATTAATGGAGATGAGACTGTTCCAAATACTATGGCTTTATTGACACCAACTACATTTGCAAATATTGCACCTGTCGTACAGTACACAGTTCGTTTGAAAGGCTGTGCACAGGGTGATGACATTAAGGTTATTACGAGTGTTCCTAATGGTAAAACCCAGACAAGTTGGTTAGAACTTAAATAATCAGTTATAAACTAAAAACCAACTCAAAATATTGAGTTGGTTTTTTATATTTACAAACTCGTCCCCACACTCACACCCACCGTCGGGCGCACTTGCATAGAACTACAAGCACTCAGAGCCAAGACACATATCACCACCAATAAAACTTTATTCATGCAACAAACCTTGAAATTTTGCCTGATGAAATAACGCACTAGAACGAGAGCCACTACGACAAATCATCAGAATGGGTTTTGGAAGCTCATTATAATATTTAGCGAATTCAAGAATGTCTGTTTGAGAAATTTTACCGCTGTTGACAGGTTGATAAATCACACTGATCTGGGATTTTTCCGCGATATTGCGTAATTCACTCACCTTGACTGCATTACCCATCTCTTGATCAGGGCGGTTCACAATCACAGATTTAAAACCTTGCCGCATCAACTGTGAAAATTTGGCAGCATTCATCTGACCTGCAACACTGACTTTGGTATTTAAAGTCTGAACATCGTTTTGAGCGTGACTCAGCGGGATACTGCTACAGATCAGAATACAGCAAAATACATACTTGAGGATGGGTTTAGTCATCCAACAAATCCATTTGTTTTGCCAACTGGAATAAGTTGTTTGAGCGGTTACCCGTGCGGCAGAACATCAACACAGGTTTTGGCAATTCGTTATAGTGATTGGCAAAAGTACGCACATCGACTTCAGTAATTTGACCAGACACCACAGGTTGAAAGACATAATCTAAGCCTGCTGCACGTGCAGCTTCTTCAATTTGCGCACTGCTTGGTTGCTCGGCACCACCTTCCATATCTGGGCGGTTATTAATAATTGACTTAAAGCCTTTCTCTACAACTTGGCTCACATGTTCAGGACCAATTTGACCCGCAAAACCGACTTGTTCAGACATGGGAATACTCCATCATTTTATTCATGACAATATGCTTTATGATAGCATTAAGCAGATTCAAGAGCAGAATGTTCTGAAATATTTATAACGACGATAACGATAAAATAACGCAATGGAGCGCTTATGCATTCCTATATGGTTGAGCCTTTATATGTCAAAAGTGATCACGAGGTGATTGCTGCAGACTTTTATCGCCCTAAATCTATAGAAAAACCCGCGGTGATTCTGATGGCGCATGGTCTGGCAGCCTTGCGTCATTTTAAATTGGTGCAATATGCACAACACTTTGCTCAGGCAGGCTATGCCGTGGTGCTATTCGATTATCGCTATTGGGGAGGAAGTACAGGGCGTCCACGTGAATTGGTATCCATAGAGGCGCAGTTAGATGACTGGCGCAGCATGATTTCACACCTTGCAGAACGTAAGTCGATTGATGCCAAACGTATGATTCTGTGGGGAACTTCACTGAGTGGCGGATATGTGCTGAGTTTGGCCTCACGCTTACACAATATTGCCGCGGTCATGGTACAAGTGCCTTTTGTAGATGGTGCGGAAAGTGCCAAGTTATATCCTTTGCAGCAACTTCCGAAAGCCCTAAAAATTTCCAGTCAGGACTATATGGGAGCAAAGGTGGGGATGTCACCCAAAACGCTTGCAGTGGTGGCGCAAAAAGAACTATGTTTTTTACCGACTGCAGACAGTTATGCAGGTTATATGTCAATTGTGAACCCCGACCATTACTGGAGTGGGGAAATTCCTGCTCGGGTGTTTTTTAATTTGATTCGTTATCGCCCCATTCAAGAAGTGCGGCAAATCAACATCCCTGTGTTATTTATTGCTGCACAGCGTGACAGCCTGATTCCAATTGAATCGAGCCGTGAAACGGCCACCAATATTGCGCCTTATGTGCAATATGAAGAGTGGGATATGCAACATTTTGATATTTATCATGGTGAATGGTTTAAAAAAGCCATTCAGACCCAATTAGAGTTTTTACAGCAACTGTTTGGAGTTCAGTAAATGATTATTGTATGCCCTGGATGTGGTGCAAAAAACCGTGTACCTGAAGATAAATTATCTGCCAATCCTGCATGTGGGCAGTGTCATCAAGCGCTGATTCCGCTTGCACCCATTGAATTGAATGAGCAAAATTTCAGTAATTTTATCCAAAATAGCGATTTACCTATTCTGATTGATCTTTGGGCGGACTGGTGTGGTCCTTGCAAGATGATGGCACCACATTTTGCAACAGTTGCCAAGCAAAATCCGCAGGTGGTGTTTGCCAAAATTGATACCGAGGCCAATCCACGCTTAAGCAGTGCATTCCATGTGCGCAGTATTCCAACACTGGTATTGATGAATAAAAGCAATGAAATTGCTAGAATAAGCGGCGCGCTACGAGCGACTGAATTACAACAGTGGTTGGATCAGCAACTCAACGCCCAGTCTTAATGCACTGTTCGTGCTAATTTAATGCAAATGTCCGGAGTGAACGTGTCAGATTCTCATGCAAAACCAGAGGGAGTGCTTTCCCTACAAACAATTGCCATGCCAGCAGATACCAACTGGAGTGGAGATGTCTTTGGAGGCTGGATCGTTTCACAGATGGATTTGGCTGGTGCGATTCATGCCGAGCGCTTTAGTAAAGGGCGCTGTGCCACGATTTCCATTAACCAGATGACTTTTTTAGTGCCTGTGAAAGTAGGCGATGTGATCAGTTGCTATACCAAAATTTTGAAAGTGGGCAATACTTCAATTCAAATGCAAATTGAAGTGTGGGATAGCCATGACGATTCACGTGAAGCCGTGCGTGTCACCGAAGGCGTATTTACCTTTGTTGCGGTTGATGTCAAAGGCTCAAAACGTCAGATTCCTGAAGAAGCCAAACAGAAGTTTTTAGAAGCTCAGGCTAGTCAAGCATCATAATTATCAAGCTAATCAAACATCGTAATGAAAAAATCCCAGCACAGTAGCTGGGATTTTTTTATTGGAGAAGAAACAAGTATTAGGCTTATTTCTGCTTTAAATGTGATTTTGACACCCATGCCCACAACATTTCACACTGAATCGGGGCTTCGCCTGATTCATCAATCACACTGACATTGACCAGTGTTTCGCCTTTGTCGGTGCTGTGCATGAGTTGTTGCTGTTCTGGGCTGAGTGTGGCAATGGCTGTCATTGCACCTTGAGTTGGACGTTTAAAGTCCACTTTCAGGCTTTTAATCAGCACAATGGCACTATCAGGTACATTCATAGCAGTCACAAAACCTGTAGCAGTTTCGGCAAGCAGCGCCATAGCACAGGCATGTACCTGTCCAATATGGTTTTGCATGGCTTTATGATTGGCAAGACTGACCACCACTTGCGATGGGGTTACTTCTTGATAGCGAATTTTCGCAGTGCCCACCATCGGCACGACACGACCAAAGGCTTGACTCAAAAGGCGGCTTTGAATGCCTTTCGGCAATTTTGATGTTGCTTTGACCAGTTTGTTTAAGCGATTGGTTGGTGTCATGACATCCCCAAATTAATCTTTAAAGTTGTTAAATTGCAGTGGCAGACCAAATTGTTGCTCTTTCAAGAACGCCATTACTTGTTGCAATGTGTCGCGTTTCTTGTCGGTCACACGAATTTTGTCACCCTGAATAGAAGATTGCACTTTAATGCCACTGTCTTTAATGGCTTTGTTAATTTTTTTTGCGGTATCTGAGTCAAGACCATCTTTAAGTTTGATCACTTGAATCACATTTTTACCTGATGCGGTCATTTTTTGTGGGTCAAGCGCCTGAATGTCGACTTTACGCTTATAGAAGTGATTTTCGAGCATGGTATACACTTGCTCACATTGGAAATCACTTTCAGTGGAGATTTTAATCTCTTTGTTTTTTTCATTGAGGTCGATAGAAACATCCTGACCACGAAAATCGAAACGAGTACCGATTTCTTTTTGTGTGTTTTGAACCGCATGATTCACTTCAAAAAGTTCTAATTCAGAAACAATATCGAAAGAAGGCATAATGAAGACCTTTGCAAATGGAAACAATATCTGAGATGCTAGGGATGTTTTCTTCATTTGCCAAGTGTTGTTTTACATCAAAGGAGTGCGCAATGATCCGTAAACAAGAAATTACAACATTTGAGTTCCCAGCTGACGCGATTATCTGGGATGTACGTGATGCAAGTGCTTATGCAGAAGCTCATGTTAAAGGTGCTGTGAATCAGCCAATTAACGATCTATCAGCAGAGAGTCTTACTCAGGTGTCGGCGGATCAACCCATTTACATTTTATGTGGTGGCGGAAGTAAAGCCCCACGTGCAGCGGAAAAACTAGAAGGTTTGGACAGCTCACGTGAATATGTGGTTTTAATGGGTGGTACACGTGCTGCGCGCGACGCAGGCATGCCTTTGGAACAAGGTCACTAAGTATCATCAATATGAAGAAAGCGCCGTAAGGCGCTTTTTTGTTGGGTATCGTTTTATTTCTATTTTCTCTAAGCGAGCGTTAGCTTGAAGGTGGAGGAGCTTTAAAATAAGGCTTCTTGGTTTTCACCTTTTTCTGAAAACGTGTAGCTGCCAGTTTTTGTACTAAGTTTTTAGGTACAGCGCAGGCTTCTGCTAAAACTTGTGCCGCCAGTATTTCACTGCACAACGGGGCAAATAAAAAGCCTTTAGAACCGAGTCCTGCAAAGCTGTAAATTTCCTGATCATCACGCATTTTGCCAAGTAGGGGAAAATAATCCTGACTTTGGGCGCGTAGCGAAGCGCGACCTTGCCAAGTATCTACGGGTGCTAAGTTTTCGGCATACGCAGGAAAGACACTGTGGATAAGTTCGTAGTTATGCACATGGTCTTCTGCCAAGACGTCACAATCTTCCCGATTTGGATAAAACGATGCACCTAAAATCAGTTGATCGGCATTGAGCTGCATGCAATAGCCGCCATAGCTATAGGCTTGTGATAATGGCAAAGCCTGATCTGTATTATTTACCCAGCTAACTTGCCCACGAATGGGTTTAAGCACAGGGTAATGCTCAAAAAAAGCACCGCTTTGCAGCGCTGCACAGACGATGACATGATCAAACACTCCAAGTTCAGTATCTACGCTGTGTAAGATCAGTTGCTGTGCTGTCGTGGTGATTTGTTTAATTTGAGCTTGCTGAAACTGAATGTGCGGATGCGCAAGAATTTCATCACGCAGTTGATGTGGAGAAACTGCTCCTGCTTGCAATAAGTTTAAACTGGCAAAGTCGCTTTGTGGCGTAAGTTCGGTTGCACTCTGTGCTGCTAAAATACCTTTTGGGTATTGTGTGGCTAAATCCAGCAATTCATCGGCATGTTTAAGTGCCAGTTGATGAATCTGCAACGGACGAAATGCTTTGAATGCGGCATAGTGATTTAAAGCATGTTGCCATGCCAAAGTCATTAAATGATCAGCACTTTGATGAATTGGGCAAAGTTTTGGGTTTAAGAGTGCCAAAGGATTGCCAGAACCGCCTGCAAGTGGCGCTGTTTGGTCATAGAGCGTGACTTGATGCCCTCGTTGGGAAAATGCCCACGCACAGCTTAAACCCGCAATTCCTGCGCCTATGATCGCAATATGGCGCTGTTGGTTGCTTGTTGTGGTATTTGTTGTAATTTGAGTTTCGTTCTGATCGGATATTGGCTCTATTTCAGGCGCTTGCCAGATGGCTTTCAGCATTTCCCGTTTATGCCCAAAACCGCGTGGGCGGGTGATGTGAATACCGTGTTGTTTTAAGCCACGTTTGAGTACGCCTGCCACACTAAATGAGGCAAAAGTCGTGCCATAATCGGACAGTGCTACAATCGGGTTGAGCACGGTTTCCTGCCACATATCGGGGTTACAGGCGGGTGCAAAGCCATCTAAAAACCACGCATTGACAGGAGCAGTTTTAGCAATGACAGGAAAAACTTCCTGAGCATCGCCTAGCCATAAATCTAGGCTAAAGCGTTCATCTGGAAAGTTTAAACGATGACAGCCTGCAATAGCGGCAGGGTATTGCTGAATCAGCTGTTCAGACAGATGACTGAGTTCGGGCCAAGCCGCTAAGGCACGTATAAGATCGGCTTTGCAAAGTGGAAATTTTTCGACAGAAATTGCGTGTAAATGGCTGCGATTATTGGGACGTACCTGTTGCCATAATTGCCAGAGCGCTAAAATATTTAAGCCTGTACCAAAGCCTGTTTCGCCTACACAAAAATATTCAAAATCATTCAGCGCTGCTAAACGGATGGGTAAGTCATTGCCCTGTAAAAACACATGCCGTGTTTCTAATAAACCGTTGTCTTTAGAGAAATACACATCGCCAAATTGTTTGGAAATGGGCACATCAATACCATCGACCAGTTGCCAATCCAGCTCGGCAGTTTGAATAGGCTGAAACAAAACCAGAGTACCTTAAATCAAGAGGTGAATGCTCACCTTACCATTGGCGGCGACGTTTGGTATAGACATAGCTAGCAATTAAGAAGCCGAGCAATACGCCAACCGCGAGTGTTGCAGCACCGTATAAAAACATTTGCGCACTGCGTTCACTTTGCAGTACTTGAACTTGCACGCCTAAATTATCGTTTTTAAGTTGCAGTTCCTGATTCTGTGCCAAAGCATCGAGGTTTGCCTGTTCAAGTTGTTGCAAACGTGTGCTCTGATCTTTAATCAAGGCTTTGGTTTTAGCTTCCTGAAGGGCTTTATTTTTGGCAATTTGTTCTGCAGTCAGGGGCTTATCTTGTGCAGGAGTAACCCCATTGGCTGTTGCTACAGCTGCCGTGTTGGTCACAGCAGCAGGAGCAGGTGCAGTAGGTGTGGTTGTGGCTGGCTCAACTGCATATACAGGTGAACTGAGCAGAACAGCAACAACACTGGCAACAACGAAACGCATAGCGCTTATCCTTGAGGGAATGCTTTATTGAATGGCTTAACGTCAATGTGGCTATATACGCCTTCTTTTAAGAAAGGTTCATCTTGTAGCCAAGCATCGAGTGCTTCACGACTGTCAAAATCGACAATCATGGTGCTGCCATAAAAGCCTGCTTGTGGATTGCTTGGGTCTTTTGGCATTGCCCCCGCCACAATTAAGCGACCTTCGGCATCGAGTTGTTGCAAACGTGCAAGATGTGCAGGACGGGTCGCAAGACGTTTTTCCAGTGTACCTTCACGGTCAGTACAACTCAGAACAAATAAAGGCATAGTTACTCTCGAATATCGCAGATCAGAAATTATTCAGATGTTTTAAAGTATTTGCGCAATACAATAAACTGCACAATGATAAAGGAAAACATCACAATCATGTCACCAAAAGCAGTGAATTCGCCCCAATATTTTCCGTCCATAAATAAAAATGCAAAAAATACGTGTAGGAAAGACATGACTGCAAACATGGCTGCCCAAGTATAATTCAGGTTTTTCCAGCCAGCTTCGGTCAAGTTGAACACAGGCCCAAATAAGCGTTGAATCAGTGGTTTACGGTCTTTGCTGAACCATGGTGATAGCAAAAAAGCACCTGCAAATACAATGTTTAAAATGGCAGCTTTCAGGCGAATATAAAAGTCATCGCTTAACATTAAAGTAACGCCACCAAAAATTACGGTCATAAACAGCACAATCCACTGTTGTTTATCTAAACGGAATTTTTGCATGATGAACAATGCGCCGTACACCACTAACATCGAGATGATCAGACCTGTGGTGGCCACCAAAATATGGTTGTTATCGACACCGCCTGCAGAGCCGATGAGTTGTAGTAATTGATGATTAGTGTCTTTTGGATCTACAGTTTTGTATAAATAAAAGAAAATAATGAGGGGCACAAAGTCTAAAAGTGCTTTCATGTTAGAGTATCTAAATCTGATCAAATAAATGACATAGTATAAGTGATGCACGGCGTAGATTTACATACACACAGTAATATTTCTGATGGAACTTTGTCACCTGGAGAATTGGTGTCTGCGGCAATTCAGCAGGGCATTCATACCTTGGCATTGACTGATCATGACACAATGGATGGGCTGGCTTTGGCAGAGCAAGCGGCTCAGGGGCAAGATTTAAAGATTATTTCGGGAGTGGAAATTTCCAGTCAATGGTCACGTCCTGCCACTAAAAAAAGCTATAGCGTGCATGTGGTGGCGCTAAACATGCAAAATCCTGCACCTTTACAGGCGCTGCTGGAACAGCAAAAACAAATTCGTGCAGAACGTGCCAAACAAATTTGTGATTTACTCACTCCGCTGATTGGACAAGATATTTATAATGATGTACTTCTTAAAGTCGAAGGCGTAGCAGATCGGATTACCCGTACGCACATTGCCAAAACTTTACAGGAAAAAGGCATTGTAACGCGTGTGCAGCAAGCATTTGATAAATACATCAAAGAAGGCAAAAAGGCTTATGTGAAATTTGATGGCTTGAGTTTGGAAGATACGATTCGGGTAATTCATGACAGTCAGGGTTTTGCCGTGTTGGCGCATCCAACCCGTTATGATTTATCTGCGACCAATATTCGTTATTTGATTGAAATTTTTGCCAAATATGGGGGTGATGCAGTGGAATTGCCGCCTAATATTGACCCTGCATCGACCCGTCAAATGGTGGATCGCATGATTGCTGAACATGGTCTAAAAGTATCTGTCGGCAGCGATTTTCATGGTGAAAATATGCCGTGGATTAAATTGGGCAATATTCCGCGGGTGAAAGATGGTCAAATTGGGATTTGGGAGAGTTTTGTTGAGTAACTCCCTCATCCCAACCTTCTCATATAAGCAGATGTGATATCCATTATTAAAATTTAGAAAGGATAAAAACTCCTTCTCCCTCTGGGAGAAGGTTGGGAAGAGGGTCTAAAGCAAATTATTGTCCTGTGCCTGAATTGGTGGTGGCGTTGGTTTACCCAACGTACCCAATAATTCAATTTCAATGGTTCTTACCATGGCATCTAAAGGTAAGTCATTGCTTTGCGTGCCAAAAGGTTCTTCAATTTCAGAACTGAGCGCATCCAGACCTAAAAAAGTATAAGCCAAAATACCGACCAAAAGCGGAGTCGCCAATCCGAGTGTAGACCCTAAACTAAAGGGCAACATAAAACAGAAAAAGTACACTGTTCGGTTAAGTAGGACTGAATACGCAAAAGGGAGCGGTGTGGTAGCAATACGGTCACAACCCGTGAGTACCAAACTCAGCTCTGTGACGTGTTGATTCATTTGTGTGTAAATAATATCGGAAATTTCGCCCTCTTTAAGTGCTTGCATTAACTCCCATTGAATCAAACTGAGCGTGTATTGCGGCGCATTGGCTTGTTGATAAAGTTGGGTAATTGCTTGCTGACTCATGCCACTGGTTTGAATTAACTCGGTTGGATTGGCAGTTTGATGACGCAGGCGGTCGCGCAAGACATTGGCAAATACAATGACGTGCTGAATGACGCGTTCACGTCGTGCTTGACTAAGTATACGGCAGTCGCGGTCAAAGTGGCGCGCGTTGGCAATCAGCATGCCCCAAAGTTTACGTGCCTCCCACCAACGGTCATAACAGGCAGAGTTTTTAAAGCCCAAAAAAATCGACAGCACCACCCCAATTAAAGTAAAGCCAACCAAAGGCAATTCTGGAAAATGAAAATAACCAATATAAGACAAACCGCCAATAATGGTGGAGATCAACATCACCACGCCCAAAGGCGGTAAGACCTTCGGTAAAATCGTGCCCCGCCAAGAAAACAGTAAGTTAAATACACTGGGTTGATCGACTATCATTTTATTAGAATCATCACAATTTTTTGATGATCTTCTGTGCTTGTGCAGGCTTTGTCAATATGCAAATTTTAAGTGTGCTCAAATTTAAGCAGTTGTTGTTCGGCAAAGGAAAAATTACCTTCACTTGAGATGATACAGTGATCGATCAAACGCAGCTCTAGCAACTGACAGGCTTGCTGAATCTGCTGCGTCAGGATTAAATCTGCACGTGAGGGATGTGGCAATCCGAAAGGATGATTGTGTGCAATCACAATCGCCGTAGCGTGTTGGCTAATTGCAAAACGCAGCAATTGATTAATAGAAATTTCACACGAATTCACTGCGCCATAAAATAACTTTTTAAAGCTGATTTTGCGTAAACAGGCATCTAGACAAAGTACCGCAAACACTTCTTGGGTTTCGCCCAAAAGTTCAAAACGCAAATACTCCATCAAACGTTTGGAGTTGCTAAGCTCTAGCGCATCTTGTTTTAAATGTTCAGCCACATAACGCCGTCCGAGTTCTTTAACTGCCATGAGCTGTGAATATTTACTGTTACCCATGCCGTGAAATTGACACAACTCGGCAATGGGTGCATCGAGTAAAGTAGTGAGATTGCCAAAATGCTGAATTAGCAATCGTGCCAACTCCACCGCAGAATGTTGTTGCGAGCCTGAGCGCAGGAAAATAGCCAGTAGTTCGGCATCGGACAAACTTGCAGCACCATTTTGAATCAGACGCTCACGTGGCCGTTCTTGTTCAGGCCAATGTTTAATAGATAAATGCATTGTTATTTGACTTTTTTATTCTAAATTTGAAACTTAAATCCCAACAGATCTCTTGGGAATGACATTATTTAATGCTATTGTGAGCGCCACTGCAACAAAAAGGTGGCTTATTTGTGAGCTTCGATTTAAGCGTCCTCCCTCATAAAAATATTATTTTAGCTGTGACAGGCGGCATTGCGGCCTATAAAAGTGCGATTTTAGTGCGTCGTTTAAAGGATGCGGGGTTTAGTGTTCGCGTGGTCATGACCAAGGGGGCACAAGCTTTTATTACACCGCTGACCTTTCAAGCACTGTCAGGCAATCCAGTACATACCGAATTATTAGATACCGAAGCCGAAGCAGGCATGGGGCATATTGAATTGGCACGGTGGGCCGATTTAATTTTGGTTGCGCCCGCCAGTTGCGACACCTTAGCCAAATTTGCTGCAGGTCTGGCCGATGATTTGCTCAGTACTTTATATTTAGCCACCAGTGCACCAGTTTGGGTTGCACCTGCCATGAATCAGCAAATGTGGGCAGCCAAAGCCACACAGCGTAACTTAACCACTTTGGTGGAAGATGGCGTGCATGTAATTATGCCCGATGCGGGCGAACAAGCCTGTGGAGATGTTGGTTTAGGGCGTATGCCAGAACCTGAAGATTTGGCGCATCAGGTGACGCAGTATTTTCATCAGGCACAGCGTGCTTTGGTGGAAAAATTTGGCATGTTGGCAGGCAAAAATGTCACCATTACAGCAGGCCCAACCCGCGAAGCTTTAGACCCTGTGCGTTATATTTCTAACCATAGTACAGGCAAAATGGGTTTTTCTTTGGCTGCAGCCTGTTATGCAGCAGGGGCAAAAGTCACGCTTATTGCAGGCCCAGTTAGTTTAGATACGCCAAATGGGGTACAGCGAATTAATGTGTCTTCTGCAATTCAAATGCTAGATACCAGTTTGCAGATGCTTGAACAAGGCTGTGATATTTTCATCGCTACAGCCGCGGTGGCAGATTACCGCGTGGCAGAAATAGCGGAACACAAAATTAAAAAATTAGGCGATGAGCTGAATGTGGCGTTGGTCAAAAACCCTGATATTGTTGCGACCATTGCACAACAGGAAAAACGTCCGTTTATGGTTGGCTTTGCTGCAGAAACCCGCAATGTAGAAGAGTATGCAGCAGGCAAGTTGGTGGCGAAAAAGCTAGATATGATTGCCTGCAATGACGTTTCCCGTGCCGATATTGGTTTTGCTTCCGATGAAAATGCCATGACGGTATTTTTTGCCGAAAGCTACCGTATGGAAAAACGCGATTTGGAAAAAGCCTCGAAACAGGAAATTGCGCAGCAATTGGTCGAAGCGATTCATGATGCCTTGTATCGAGATCCATCTCAGGATGATGATTTTTAATTTTGATCGTCCATCAGCAAACGGATGACATAAAAAACCGCTGAAATTTCAGCGGTTTTTTTATATCCAATCGCGAATTAAGCTTGACCTTCAGCTGCAGCGGCTTGAGCACGTTGCATATTGGCTTCAAACTCGGCATCGAAGTTGATTGGCGTTAACAATAATTGTGGAAAGCTGCCTTTGGTAACCATATCATTCACTGCTTCACGCAAGAATGGGAACAAAATGTTCGGGCAGTATGCGCCAAGAATGTACGGTAAACGCTCTTCTTCAACGCCATCAATCAGGAAAATACCAGCTTGGGTAACATCAACAATAAATGCAGTATCGCCTGCGTTGTTGGCTTGAACCACAACTTTTAATGCTACTTCAAAGTGGGTTGGATCAATTTTTTCTGCAGAAGATGACAGGTTGATGTTCAATTCAGGCTGCCATTCTTTGGTAAATACTTGTGCCCCAGGAACTTCAAAAGAAATGTCTTTGGTATAAATACGCTCTAATGCCAATTGTGGTTGAGCTTGTTGTTCTTCACTCATGTTAAATCCTTAAGAGTTGGTTATCGTGTTATGTTTATGCCAATAATTGATCGAGCTTGCCTTCGCGATCTAACGCATATAATTGGTCAAAGCCGCCAATAAACTGGTCATTGATGAAAATTTGTGGAACGGTACGATGATTGGTGCGTTGCATTAATTCAACACGTACTTCAGGCGCTTCATTCGACAAATTAATTTCTTTATAGGCAACGCCTTTACGCTCAAGGAGTTGTTTTGCACGAATGCAGTATGGACATACAGTCGTTGAATAAATAGTGACTTCAGCCATGATTGTTCTCCTTGCGAAAAATATTGGGTAAAACTATTTGCTTTTTACTAAAGGTAAACCTTGTGCTTTCCAGTTGCTAATACCGCCATCTAAACGATAGGCATCGGTATGTGCGACCTGTTGTAAAGCACTGCCTGCAACCTGACCCAAGTTACAGATAAAGACCAATGGGCGATCTGAGGTTTTTAACTCTTCAACATGCTTGGTAATTTGGCTATAGGGAATATTGCGGCTACCACTGATATGACCTTCACGGAAATCTTTGGCATCACGTAAATCAATCAACATGGCATTTTTAGCTTTGACTAAAATACCCAAAGATTGTGGGGAAATTTTGCGACCATTGCGTTGACCTTCTAACACAAAGAACAACACTACCAATACAGCCAGCGTCCCAAATAAGAAGGGATGATTCCCCATAAATTCGAACCAACGTTCCACAAGTCACCTAAATTACAATGTCAAAATTGTTCAAGAGTATAGCGTATAAATATGGCGATCAAAAACACCGCTTCAAGGGCAGCGCCACAATAAAATTAATTTTTTTGTTGCGCTTCGGCAATTTCATCACACAGTCTTAAATAACTGTCTAAACGACGCGATAAAATTTCGCCTTCTGCAGCAGCCAGTCGCAGCGCACATTGCTTTTCATGTTTATGGGTACAGTTGCGGAATTGGCAATGACCCAACAGGTTTTCAATTTCAGGAAAACCATTTTGAATTTTATCTTGGCTCAAGTGCCACAAACCAAATTCACGAATCCCCGGTGAGTCAATTAAGGCAGCACCATCTCCAAAGCCAATTAAACGAGTAGAGGTTGTGGTGTGCTGTCCAAGTGCCGAGTTTTCCGAAATGATATTGGTCTTTTGCGCCGCTTCGGGCACGATGGCATTAATCAGCGAGCTTTTACCCACGCCCGATTGCCCGACAAAAGCTACCGTTTCACCTGCTAAACGTGCCGCTAAATGCTCTAAATTCGCATCGGATTGGGTTTGCATAACTTCATATCCCAAGTCTTGATATTCCTTGAGCAAGTCTAAAATCGGGTCGTTTTCTTTGAGTAAATCAGATTTGTTTAAAACCAATAAGGCGGGAATATCGGCATCGGCACAAGCAACCAAATAGCGGTCAATCAAGCCCGGTGCAGGTTCAGGCAAAGGCGCAAAAACAATCACAATCAAACTGATATTGGCGGCAACAGGTTTAACTTTGTGATAACGATCAGGTCGGGTCAATAAAGATTGGCGTGGATGAATCGCGGTAATAATCCCTAAACCTGTATTCGGATCGGCTTGCCATTTGACCCGATCTCCCGTCACCAATAATTCTAAATTGGTGCGAGTATGACAACGCCAAATGCTGCCTATTTCGATAGGTTTCCAAAACGGTTCAGGCTCACCTGCGTGCACCACAGGTTTTTCAGGATGAATTTCAGGAACAGATAAAGCCTGCACTTCTAATTGACGACCATAGTGTTGTACCACCAAGCCTTCTAAATCATGTGAAGTGTCAATGTCTGCCTGACGTGACTTGTGTTGTTTTTCAATTCGACGTTGCTGTTGTTCAGTCAATCGACGCTTACGAATTAAAGCCATTCATATCCTAAAAAACCATGAACTCAGGATGGTAAAAATAGCATGAAGCGGGGGCACAGTTACAGCCAAGAAGCAAGAAATTTGCTACTATGTTGTTTTTAAGCCGAATAAGATTGCACATTTATGAGCAGCACGCCTGATACTCGCCTCATTTGGATTGATTTGGAAATGACAGGTTTAGATACCGATAACGACCAAATTATTGAAGTGGCTACCATTGTGACCGATGATCATTTAAATATTTTGGCAGAAGGTCCTGTGCTGGCTGTGCATCAACCTGATCGTATTTTAAATGCCATGGATGAGTGGAATACACGTCAGCATGGACAATCGGGCTTAATTGAGCGTGTGCGTCGCAGCAAACTCACTGCGCAGGATGCAGAACAGCAAACTATTGAGTTTCTGAAAAAATGGGTTAATCCTAAAACATCGCCAATGTGTGGCAACTCAATTTGCCAAGACCGCCGTTTTTTACACCGTTTAATGCCTGAATTGGAACAGTACTTCCATTATCGTAATTTGGATGTTTCATCAGTGAAAGAGTTGGCAAAGCGCTGGCGTCCAGAAATTATGAGCGGTTTGAAAAAGAATGCGTCGCATTTGGCGATGGATGATATTCGTGATTCGATTGCTGAGCTGAAATATTATCGCCAATACTTTTTTATTATGAATCAGGACTAAAACCTTTTTCTGCGTAGGAGATGGAGCTGTAACAGTAACAGCGATCTCTTGCGCCAAAACGGTATGAGTCACTCATAAATAAGAAATAATAAGATATGACTCAGCATTGCCTTATGTATTACTTTATATAGAGATATTAGAGGCAAGTTTGTATAAAGTTAAGCAATGCTTAGGTGTTTATTGGTTAAAAACCAAGCAAAATAAAAGCTTTATTTTCCTGCCTGCCAAAATGCTTCACCTGCCTGAATTGGGTCGCCTGTTTGCGCCAAAGTCTCAAGCCAGACATCATATTGCGCGATGATTGGATGTTGGCTAGGGTGAAAGTCAGGTTTAAACCAATCACGATATTGTGATTGCATTTTGCGTAATTTCCCTTGTTTGCCAAACAGCCATTGCAAGCCACGTACATTCATTTTAAGGCGCTGGGTACGATTAAACCCATCGCATCTCAGCATGACATTGGCGCGGTACAGGGTAAATCCGAACATTAAACCTGTGGTCAGCACCAACGCCATTTTTCGAGTCACTTCAGGCACATTGCCCACCTGTTGCATCACATCAAACGCCACATCACGATGTTCCATTTCTTCAATCGCATGCCATGCAAATAAAGCACGGACATAAGGATGTGCATCTTGCAGCGTGTCTTTTTCGCCATAAAAAGTTTCTGCCATAAGTGCGGTTAAATGTTCCGCAGCTGCTGTCATGGCGATGTTGTATTGGGGCGAGCGATATTTCAGTTCAAACTTAAACACTTTGTTTAGACGCTGAATAAACTGATCTACAGGCATGCCTTGATCTTTCATGACCTGATTCATTTTGTCGTGTGCAATGCCGTGCTGAGCTTCTTGTCGAATAAAATCGGCAACACGCTGTTTTAAGTCAGGGTCTTGAATTTGATCACGGAACAAACGTACCGATTGAATGAAATAACGCTCGCCATCAGGAAAAGTCAGGCTCAAAGCATCAAACATGCGGGTTAAAAACGGGTCACCTGCAAACCAGTAACGCGGCACATCGGCTAATTTAAAATCGAGATTGCTGCGTACTATGGGCGCAGCATGATATTGGACAAGTGCATTCATTTTATTTTATTTCACTCTGGTCAATCCTGTTTGCAGTATGTCGGGCTTTGGCAGATTTGTTTTGACAGTATTTGCCAGTTTTTATACATTAAGCGACAAAAGAAAATGATGCATGTCAAAATGAGCAAGCACATGAGCGAAATTCAAATTCCGAATGGTTATTATCAACTTTGGTTACGCTATTTATCTGCACAGGGCAGAGTTCCTGAGCAGCTTGGATTTTCGCCTGCACAATTGCAGCAGTTACAGCATGTGTTGGCATTGCCCATGGATACCCAATCGTCCTATCAGTTTTTTAACGAGATCATCCAACACAGTATTCAGTTTTTAGATTGTCCAACGCTCGTTTTTGAATTGGCACGTTATATTCAGCCTGAACATTTTGGCGTGCTTGGCTATATGGCATCGCGTAGTAACAGTGTTGCAGAAGCCATTCAATATATGATGCGTTTTAGTCGCTTGGTGGTGGATGGTACGGCAGCCGTACCAATGCGACTGGAACAACAATCAGATGCTTTATATTTATCATGGCCATTGGTGGATGAAAAATACAGCTTGGTTCATGAAATGACTTTTGCCTGTATGACTCAATTGGCCATGCAAATTTTTGATTTTCAACACTCTCCGATACGGGAGATTCATTTTGCCCATGCACCGCGTATGGCGATGCTGCATTATGAAAAGTTTTATGGTTGTAAGGTTTTATTTAAGCAAGCGGAATATCAAATTGTTTTAAATTTAGAAAGCCTCAGTTTAAAACCACAGCAAGCCGATCCCTCTTTAATTCATTTACTCACCAAACAAGCTGAAGATGCGATTGCGTTAAAACCACAATTAGAAACCGTGCAGCAGCAAGTCCAAGAGCAGGTGGCGCATTATTTACGTTATGAACAGCAAGTGCCGAGCATTGAATGGGTGGCGCAGCGTTTATTTCGTTCAGGGCGTACGTTACAGCGTCAGCTTAAACAGGAAGGTACGGGTTTTAAACAGATTCTTGAAATAGAACGGATGCAGCGCTGTGAAAACTTACTGCGACAAAATGTGAGCCTAAGCGATATTGCACAGTTGTTGGGTTATTCAGACCAATCGGCTTTGGCGCGTGCCTATAAAGCCTGCACAGGACAGACCTTGCTAAAACGTAAACAGCAGTTGCAGCAAGCTGAGGATGCGCTTTCTCTACAGCAAAATACGCCATAAATAGTATGGATTGGCTCATTATCAACAGGTGATTTCGCGCTAAGAGATTGAAAATAAGCTGTGTGTAGCCATGACCGAATCAGCTTTTGCAAGGTTGATAAAGCCTAAGATAAAACCTGAAGTTGTTTATTTTTATCAATATTTTTAAATTTAAAAGCACGATTGAGCAAGTTTCAAAAACCGATAAGCAGGCAAAATTAGGCATCTTTGATCATTGAGAAAAAAGCGCAAATATCAGTAAATGTAGCCTCGCGGTTGTTCTGAATAAATCGTTTTGCAAACAGAAATGCAGCAACTCATGCCTGTGCGCTATTCATTGAGTAAAAAATAGCGTTACAATGGGTCAATTTGTATTTCTACAATAGCAACTGTCTCAGTTTTAATCATTCAAGGAAAATACAACCCTATGTCACGTTTAGCCACACGATTTGCACAGCTTGAATCTCAACAGCGTAAGGCCTTGGTTTCTTATGTTATGGCAGGTGACCCTCATCCAGAAGTCACAGTTCCGTTGTTACATCAAATGGTCGAGGCAGGGGTAGATGTCGTTGAATTAGGTTTGCCGTTTTCAGACCCAATGGCTGATGGTCCAGTAATTGCCCTCGCTGCAGAGCGAGCGTTGGCAGGTGGAACCAATACGCTAGATGCTTTAAACATGGTCAAAGAGTTCCGTCAAAAAGATCAGGAAACTCCTGTGGTATTGATGGGATATTTAAACCCTGTAGAAGTCATTGGTTATGAAAAGTTTGTTGAATATGCACATGACTGTGGTGTCGATGGTGTACTTCTGGTCGATTTACCACCTGAAGAAGCCCAAGAATTTGATGAAGTCCTGAATAAATATGGGATGAATCAAATTTTCTTGTTAGCGCCAACTTCTACACCAGAGCGTATTCAATTTGTTGCAAACCAAGCCAGTGGCTTTATTTATTATGTTTCTTTGAAAGGCGTGACGGGTGCAGCAACACTTGATGTTGCAGAAGCAGCAACCCGCATCCAACAGATTAAAGCTGTAACCAACGTGCCTGTGGGTGTGGGTTTTGGCATCAGTGATGCTGCATCTGCCAAAGCAATGGGCGCGGCTGCCGACGCAGTCATTGTCGGAAGTGCTTTTGTAAAACAATTTGCGAGCTTAGCACCAGAACAAGCCGTCATTGCAACGGTTAATAAAGTGAAGGAGCTTCGAGCTGCGCTCGATGAGTTAGTATGAGTCAAGAAGTGAAAACAGGGAAAATTCTAAGCCCATCGACGCCGTGGACTGCACGTGGTGTACCTGGTATTGAAACACCAGATGAGCAACAAGCGTTAAAAGCGATCTTTACTGAACCAACGATTGAATGTCCAGAATGTCATGCCTTGGTGACACGTACGGCAATGTCGTTCAACGCTTATGTATGCCCACAATGTGATGAACATTTACGTATGAAAGCGCGTGAGCGTTTAACTTGGTTCTTTGATCAAGTGCAAAACGAATTAGGTCAAGAATTCTCTGCCAAAGACCCACTCAAATTTGTAGACAGCAAAGCTTATCCTGAGCGTATGACTGAAGCGCAAAAGAAAACGGGTGAAACCGAAGCTTTAGTGGTGATGCAGGGCTTATTAAAAGATATGCCAGTCATTGCTTGTGCATTTGAGTTTGATTTTATGGGCGGCTCAATGGGTACCGTAGTGGGTGACCGTTTTGTGCAAGCTGCTGAACGTGCGATTCAGCAAAAACAACCGTTAATTTGCTTCGCAGCATCGGGCGGTGCGCGTATGCAAGAAGGCATGTTGTCATTAATGCAAATGGCGCGTACTTCTGCAGCAATTCAACGTATGAAAGAAGCAGGCTTACCTTACATCGTAGTATTAACACATCCTGTATATGGTGGTGTAACTGCATCATTGGCGATGCTGGGTGATGTGCACATTGCAGAACCTAAAGCGATGATTGGTTTTGCGGGTAAACGTGTCATTGAGCAAACTGTACGTGAAAAACTGGAAGAACCGTTCCAACGTGCAGAATACTTACTTGATCATGGTGTGGTCGATCAAATTGTCCATCGTCATGCATTACGTGATACAGTTTATCGTATTCTTGCGAAACTGATGAACTTGCCTTGAACACAGCACCTCTTGCAACCGATGATTTAAACACATGGCTCAATTATTGGAGCCATGTTCACGTTACGGGTATTGATTTAGGTTTGGAACGGGTCATTCCCGTTGCAGAAAAATTGGGTGTAACCCATCCTAAAGCTAAAGTCATTACGGTTGCGGGAACCAATGGCAAAGGCTCAACCACAACCACTTTAGCGGCTATTTTAAATGCGCAGGGCTATCGGGTTGGGTTGTACCAATCGCCGCATATTTACCGTTTTAATGAACGGGTCAAATTAGCAGGTGTCGAGGTCGATGACCAAAGTTTGATTGATGCTTTTGTGCAAGTCGATCAAGCACGACGTGATTGCGATCTGAGTTTATCTTTCTTTGAAGCCACGACTTTGGCAGCCTTTGTGATTTTTAAAGCACGTGACTGCGATGTGTGGGTGCTTGAAGTCGGTTTAGGCGGACGCTTAGATGTGGTCAATGTCGTTAATCCAGATGTGGCGGTTATTACCAATATCGGTTTAGACCATGTCGATTGGTTAGGCGATAGCATCGAAAAAATTGCCTATGAAAAAGCAGGCATTATTCGTCCTAACATTCCTGTCATTTTTGCAGGTCAGCAAGATTTGCCTCAAGCTATTCAAGATAAGGCAGCAGCTTGTAATGCACCATTGTTTACCCTGAATCGTGATTATTTTTATCGGGACATGCAAGATGGTGAGTCGTGGATGTTTGCTGCATCGGGCTGCACCTTAAAACTTCCCGCAGGCAGCTTGGCACTTGATAATATTTCAACGGCTGTGGCAGCAGTCTTGCACAGTGGTTTAGAAATCACCCAAGATGCAATTGCACAAGGTATTCAAACGGCCAAATTGGCGGGACGTTTTGAAATTCGTCAAATTCAGGGCAAAACCGTGATTTTTGATGCAGGACATAACCCGCATGGCGTTGAATTTTTGTTAAAGCAATTGCGCAATTTCTTAAATTACAATAAACAGTACACTGAAGTGGTCAGTGTTTTTTCAATGCTTGCAGATAAAGATATAAATTCTGTGGTTGAGTTATTGAAAGATAGTGTCGTAATGTGGAAAATTGCCACATTAAATGTGCCTCGTGCGGCAGAGATCACGGTTTTGGATCAGGCTTTGCAAGGCGAAACAATACAACACTTCGACAGTATACAATTGGCTTTTAAATCAGCACTGGATGAAACAAAAAATAATCAGCTGATTTTGGTATGTGGATCATTTCATACCTTAGAAGCGGTATGGGAGTATTTGGAAGAATGTCAATGAATAACAAACAGCGCTGGATGGGTGGCGTTGTTTTATTAGGTGGTGGTGTTTTATTGGCAGCATTGCTTTTAAAAGGGCAAGAAGAAATACATCAAAATAATGTGAAAACCCCAAGCCAAGCCGAACAAGTTCAACATAAAAATGCCAATCAGGCAGAAATGGTGCAATTGCAACCTTTAACTGTCGATGTGCAAACCGAGCAGCGTCTGCTTGAAGAGCAGCGCCGTGCGCGTGAAAAAGCAGTAGCGGAGCAAGAAGCACGTGCAGCTGAGTTTTTAGCGATGCAACAACAGGCAGAAGCTGAAGCAGCGCGTAAAGCTGCAGAAGAATATGCTGCCTTAAATGCATTGCGTTCTGGTCAGCAGCAAAGTTCTGACAATATTCCACCGGAATTGGTCGAAGATGAACAAGCCAAGCAAAAGCGTTTGGCTGAAGAAAAAGCTGCCCAGCAAAAGAAGTTAGAGCAGCAAAAGGCAACGGATGCCAAGAAAGCTGCTGAGTTAAAAGCCGCGCAAGAGCGTAGTGCTGCAGAGAAAAAAGCAGCAGATGAAAAGCGTTTAGCGGAAGAAAAACGCATTGCAGAAGAGAAGCGCAAAGCGGAAGAACAACGCCAAGCCGATGCAAAACGTAAAGCTGAACAAGAGCGCAAAGCAGCAGAATCGAAAAAAGAAGCAGAACGTAAGGCTGCCGAAGATAAGCGTAAAGCCGAGGAAAAACGCAAAGCTGAAGAAGCTGCCAAGAAAAAGGCTGAAGCTGAAAAAGCACGTAAGTTATTGGAAGAAGGCGATAAGCAGTGGATGGTACAAGTGGCTTTGGCAGCTAACCAAGCCAATGCCGATGCTTTGGCGGCAAAACTGAAAGCCAAAGGTTATAAAGTTACCCAAAGTCCAACGTCTAAAGGGGTTCGGATTATGGTTGGGCCATCTAAAGACCGTGATGCTGCAGATGCAACCCGCAAGAAAATTACCGCAGACCCAAGTTTGAATATGAAATCTGCATGGGTGATTGACTGGATACCGTTAGATAAACGCGACTAGATCATTCGATCAAAATGTTTATTAAAAAGGATTTAATCTTTTGGGTTAAATCCTTTTTAATGCTGATTGAATTTAGGCGTGTTTCAAATGCTTTGATTGTAAAAAGCCTATCCGAAGATAGGCTTGCTCATGTAACACTTAATTAAGTGCGGTTCGGTTGTTTGGTCAAACGCAAATAAGGCTTGATGGCTTTATATCCACTTGGGAAGCGTTCTTTAAGTTCCGCTTCATCCTGAATGGAAGGCACGATCACCACATCTTCACCATCTTGCCAGTTGGCAGGCGTTGCAACTTTGTAATTGTCAGTCAGTTGTAGTGAATCAATCACACGTAAAATTTCGTGGAAATTACGTCCTGTAGAAGCAGGATAAGTAATGATCAAGCGTACTTTTTTATTTGGATCAATAATGATTAATGAGCGAACAGTCAGTGTTTCGCTGGCATTCGGGTGAATAAAATCGTACAGGGTAGACACTTTACGATCTTGGTCAGCAAGAATTGGGAAATTAACCGTCGTGTTTTGGGTTTCGTTAATATCTTGAATCCAGCCTTTGTGAGATTCAGCATCATCTACAGAAAGTGCAATCGCTTTGACATTGCGCTTGCTGAATTCATCTTTCAGTTTTGCGGTATAGCCTAGCTCGGTGGTGCAGACAGGTGTGTAGTCGGCAGGATGCGAAAATAGAATGCCCCAGCTGTCACCTAAAAATTCATAAAAATCAATTGGGCCTTCATTTGAATCTTGCGTGAAGTTGGGTGCAGTGTCACCTAAGCGAATAGTCATTGTGTACCTCTGTCTTGTTTTGTTGTGTGATGTGTGCGTACTACTATGCGCCATTCCTTTTGCAGAATTAAATAGTGTTTTTGTATGTGCTTATGAGTAAATTGAATATGCTGTGTCGTTTTTATTGCATTTTCAAAATAGATTCATGTGTGATTGCTATATATCGTCCGCTCGAAATTTGTTACATTAACTGCCACTTAGCAGCGAGAAATGGCAAGTAGAGATTGGAATTTTTAATAGGTTTTTGTGCAAAACCCTTGTACTTCAAATTTCTAGCACCATAATAACCACTAAGAAAAACCTATTTATTTGACAAGCAAGATTTAGAGAGTTTATTCATGTTGGCAAGTCTGATCGGAGGAATCTTCGGTACTAAAAATGAGCGCGAACTCAAACGCATGCGTAAAATCGTAGACAAGATTAATGCGCTCGAGCCGACGATATCTGCCTTAAGCGATGCAGACTTATCTGCAAAAACCGAAGAATTCAAACAACGTTATAACAAAGGCGAAAGTTTAGATAAATTATTACCAGAAGCATTTGCAGTATGTCGTGAAGCGGCTAAACGTGTCATGAGCATGCGTCACTATGACGTGCAGTTGATTGGTGGTATTACCTTGCACGAAGGTAAAATTGCAGAAATGCGTACAGGTGAAGGTAAAACCCTAATGGGAACTTTGGCCTGCTATTTAAATGCTTTAAGCGGTCAGGGCGTGCACGTCATTACTGTGAACGACTACTTGGCGCAGCGTGATGCTGAACTCAACCGTCCTTTATTTGAGTTTTTAGGTTTAAGCATTGGCATTATCTACTCCATGCAAGACCCGACTGAAAAAGCACAGGCTTATCGTGCAGACATTACTTACGGTACCAATAACGAATTTGGTTTCGACTACTTGCGTGACAACATGGTGTTCTCACTGAGTGAGAAAAAACAGCGTGGCCTGACGTATGCCATTATTGACGAAGTCGATTCGATCTTAATTGATGAAGCACGTACACCATTAATCATTTCTGGTCAAAGCGATGACTCATCGCAGTTATATGCGGCAATCAACACCATTCCGCCAAAATTGCATGCGCAAAAAGAAGAAAAAGTAGCAGATGGCGGACACTTCTGGATTGATGAAAAACAACGCACTGTAGAAATGACCGAAATTGGTTATGAAACGGTAGAAAATGAATTAATTCAAATGGGTTTATTGGCAGAAGGAGAAAGTCTGTATTCTGCATCTAACCTAAATTTGGTGCATCACGTATCTGCAGCTATTCGTGCGCACTTCCTGTATCAACGTAACGTGCACTACATCATCCATGATGGTGAAGTAATTATTGTCGATGAAAACACAGGTCGTACCATGCCTGGTCGCCGTTGGTCAGAAGGTCTGCACCAAGCGGTAGAAGCCAAAGAAGGTCTGGAAATTCAGCCTGAAAACCAGACTTTAGCGACCACAACCTTCCAGAACTATTTCCGTTTATACAAAAAACTGTCAGGAATGACGGGTACTGCAGACACTGAAGCTGCAGAAATGAAAGAAATTTATGGTCTAGATGTCGTCATCATTCCAACCCACCGACCAATGATTCGTAACGACCAAAACGATTTAATTTATTTAAACCGTACAGGCAAATACAACGCGATTATTCAAGAAATTCAACGTGTGCATGAAGCAGGTGTCGCACCAATTCTGATTGGTACAGCGACCATTGAAGCTTCAGAAATTTTATCGGATAAACTGCGTGAAGCGGGTATTCAGCACGAAGTATTGAACGCGAAGCAACACGAACGCGAAGCTGACATTATTGCGCAAGCAGGCTCACCACGTGCGGTGACTATTGCCACGAACATGGCAGGCCGTGGTACAGATATTTTGCTAGGTGGTAACTGGAAAGCCCTGCTAGCCAAAATTGAAAACCCAACCCCTGAAGATGAAGCGCGTTTAAAGGCAGAGTGGGAACAAAATCACGACATGGTGTTAAGTTCAGGTGGCTTACACATTATTGGTTCAGAACGTCACGAATCGCGCCGTATTGACAACCAGTTGCGTGGTCGTGCAGGTCGTCAGGGTGACCCAGGCGTGTCACGTTTCTATTTGTCACTTGAAGATGACTTAATGCGTATTTTCGCAGGTGATCGTGTTGTAGCAATGATGCGTGCTATGGGCTTGCAGGAAGATGAAGCGATTGAACACAAAATGGTGTCACGCTCTATCGAAAATGCACAGCGTAAAGTTGAGGCACGTAACTTCGACATCCGTAAAAACTTGTTGAAATACGATGACGTAAACAACGAACAACGTAAGATCATTTATTCACAGCGTGATGATATTCTGGCAGAAAGCACGCTGCAAGACTATATTGAAGAAATGCACCGTGAAGTGGTCACAGGTATGATCGCCAATTATATTCCACCAGAATCGATTCATGATCAATGGGATATTGATGGTTTAGAGCGTGCCTTGCGTGATGATTTGGGCATCGAATTACCAATTAACCAATGGCTCGAAGATGATCGTCGCCTAGATGAAGAAGCTTTGGTTGAACGTATTGCCGATGAAATTGTGACACGTTACCGTGCACGTCGTCAGCAAATGGGTGATGAATCTGCTGCGATGCTAGAACGCCACTTTATGCTCAGTTCACTTGATCGTCACTGGAAAGATCATTTGGCGGCTATGGACTATTTGCGTCAAGGGATTCATTTACGTGGTTATGCACAAAAGAACCCTGAGCAAGAGTACAAAAAAGAAGCCTTTAACTTGTTTGTGAATATGTTGGGCGTGATTAAAGCCGATGTCGTGACCGATCTTTCGCGTGTGCATGTACCAACACCTGAAGAACTGGCAGCGATGGAAGCTCAACAGCAAGCGCAAGCAGAAGCGATGCAGCTTAATCTTTCACATGCTGATGTAGATGGTTTAACGGGCGAAACCTTTGAATCAGAACCACAGTACAGTGCTGCTGAGCAAACGGTTGTTCCACCTGCAAGCCGTAACTCGCCATGCCCATGTGGTTCAGGACTGAAATATAAACAGTGTCACGGTAAAATCTAAACCTGACTTGTTACAACTTAAGCAGAACTTTGGTTCTGCTTTTTGTATTTTGGGGCGCAAAATCTTTGTGGTAATAGTTTTGCAAGATGTGTATAGCATTTGCAGATTTTGGAATTAAATGCTATTTATTTGCACATGCAATATCCACGTGTGGAACAAAAAATGAAAAAAGTATTACAACCTTTAATGATTGTTGCCTTGAGCTTGCCTACTTTCGCATTTGCAAATGCGGCAACAACGACAACTCCTGCAAAAGTTCAAGCTGCTGTGGGTGCGACCACTGCACAGGTACAAGTGGATAATGGTCACGTGACTGTGGCAAGCCCACGCACAGGTATTCGTTATACCTTTGCTAATCCAGATCAGCGTCCAATCGTGTTGCATACTGCAGCGATTGCACCTGCGAATGCTGCCAATGTAAATCGTATTGTGGCTGCAAATCCTGCTTTATCTGCAGCAAGTCAAGAACGTGCAAAACAGGCTTTATTGGGTGAAACCGTGGTTGCGACTACGCCATAATCCAAATAGGCTCAATCAGTATAATTTTAGTTGCTGATGCATTATATTGAAGATTAAAACCAGTCCATACGGGCTGGTTTTTTATATATGACCTTGTGTATTAACAAAAGTTGAATCAAGCAGGGTGGATGCTCGATTTTTTCTTCAATTTCCACTAAGCTGTGACATTCTCAAATTTGTACTGGAAATTTCAAAATGGCAGTTGGTGACGTCTCTATGCCACACATGCATGTGGTCAAAGGTGTAAAAATTGGTTCAGCAGAGGCTTATGTGCGTTATCAGAACCGACGTGACCTGGTTATTTTTGAATTTGCAGCAGGCTCAAATGTAGTGGGCGTATTTACTCAAAACGCATTTTGCGCTGCGCCTGTGCATGTGTCCAAAGCACATTTAGCTCAAGGCAATCCGCGTTATTTGGTCATTAATACAGGTAATGCCAATGCGGGTACAGGCAAATTGGGTATGCAAAATGCAGAAATCACCTGTGCCAAATTGGCTGAATTGGCAGGTGTATCTACCCAAGAAGTTTTGCCATTTTCTACAGGTGTGATTGGCGAGCAATTGCCGATTGAACGCTTGGTTGCTGGTTTAGCACCTGCGCTGGCATCGTTACGTGAGGATGCTTGGCATGATGCTGCGACAGGTATTATGACCACAGATACCACACCCAAAGGTGCATCTGAGCAGTTTGAGTTAGATGGCATTACTTATAGTATGACAGGCATTTCTAAAGGCGCAGGTATGATTCGCCCAAATATGGCGACCATGCTTAGCTATGTTGCAACCGATGCACCAATTCAACGTGACATCTTGCAGCAATTGCTCAAACGCAGCGTAGAACAATCATTTAACCGTATTACTGTAGATGGCGATACCTCGACCAATGATTCATGTATCTTGGTGGCGACAGGTCAGGCGGGTGGCACTGAAATTTGCAGTGAAAATGACCCGCGTTATGCTGTGGTATTAGATGTTTTGAATCGTGTGATGTTGCGTTTGGCACAACTGATTATCCGTGATGGTGAAGGTGCAACAAAATTCATCACGGTACGTGTTGAAGATGGTGACAATACCCAAGAATGTTGTGATATTGCGTACAGCATTGCACATTCACCATTGGTAAAAACGGCCATTTTTGCCTCAGATCCAAACTGGGGGCGTATTCTTGCTGCAATTGGTTATGCAGGCGTGCCAAATTTAGACGTTGAAAAAATTCAGGTTTGGTTGGATGATGTGCAAATTTGCAAAGATGGCGGTGCTGCTGCCGACTATACCGAAGCAGCGGGGGCGCGAGTCATGGCACAAACCGAAATGACCATTCGTGTAAATTTAGGACGTGGTCAAGCGACAGATACAGTCTATACTTGTGACTTGTCTTACGATTATGTCAAGATCAACGCGGATTACCGTTCGTAAAAATTCAAATTGAGTGATAAAGCCTCCGTTGTGAGGCTTTTTTAGCATTCAATCGGCAAAGGGCTGGTGAATGAGCAAATTGCCCCCATATCATCAGTGACTTGAGTAAGCTTGTGTTCGGGCAAGCATGAAGATAGAGAAGACGTTGTTATGAATGATGCGACCAATTTAATTGCCAATGAAGCCAAATCAATTGTGCAGGCGCATTTAGATCGCTTGGGTGAAACCAAAGAACATCATTTGAGTGAGCAAGCCAAGCAGGAAAAATTTGCGCAAATTAAAGCAGAACTCGAAAAGCACAATGCTGTCTTGGTTGCCCATTATTACTGCGATCCTGAAGTACAGGAACTGGCTGAATTAACAGGTGGCTGTGTTTCGGATTCACTGGAAATGGCACGTTTTGGTCGTGATCATGCGGCAACCACGTTGGTCGTAGCTGGTGTAAAATTTATGGGCGAAACTGCCAAAATTTTATCGCCAGAAAAAACCATTCTTATGCCAACTTTAGAAGCGACTTGTTCGCTAGACTTAGGTTGTCCTGTCGATGAGTTTAGCCGCTTCTGTGATGCGCATCCTGATCATACAGTCGTGGTTTATGCCAACACGTCCGCTGCGGTAAAAGCGCGTGCAGATTGGGTCGTTACCTCAAGCTGTGCGGTTGAAATTATTGAACATCTCGATAGCTTAGGTGAAAAAATCATTTGGGCGCCAGATCAGCACTTAGGACGCTATATTCAAAAGAAAACTGGCGCAGATATGCTGCTTTGGGATGGTTCGTGTATTGTGCATGAAGAATTCCGTTCACGCGGTATAGCCAATATGAAAGCCATGTATCCGGATGCAGCAGTTTTGGTGCATCCAGAATCACCAGAATCAGTTGTTGATGTAGCTGATGCGGTGGGCAGTACCTCGCAACTTATTCAAGCGGCAAAAACTTTGCCACACGAGCGTTTAATTGTGGCAACAGACCGCGGTATTTTCTACAAGATGCAGCAAGCTGTACCAAATAAAATTCTAATTGAAGCACCAACTGCAGGTGAGGGTGCAACCTGTCGTTCATGCGCACACTGCCCGTGGATGGCGATGAATGAATTGGATGGAATTTTGCATGTATTGCAAACAGGTGATCAAGAAGTATTCGTTGAACCTGCCATGGCAGAACGTGCTAAATTACCACTAGATCGTATGTTGAATTTCAGTGCGAGCTTAAAACGCTAAAATTGATTGAAAAATATCAAAAATGCTTGATAAATATACGGTTGAAGCTTTTTTTTAATTTTTTTTAAATATAGGTGTTGACGTCTTCGGGCGTCGCGCCTAGAATGCACACCGTACCGCACGATGTGCGATACACAAAAAGCTGAGATGAATCGGAGCATAGCACAGCCTGGTAGTGCACCTGGTTTGGGACCAGGGGGTCGTAGGTTCGAATCCTACTGCTCCGACCAATTCTTCAAGGCAACGTATCGCATGATATTATGTATCATCGGTCATGCGCCTGTAGCTCAGTTGGATAGAGCATCCGCCTTCTAAGCGGATGGTCACAGGTTCGAATCCTGTCAGGCGCGCCATTTTTTGGTAGCTTGGTATAAAAGAACCAAACATAATGGTGGATGTAGCTCAGTTGGTAGAGCCCTGGATTGTGATTCCAGTTGTCGCGGGTTCGAATCCCGTCATTCACCCCAATATCTTTGAGAGATAAACGGAGCATAGCACAGCCTGGTAGTGCACCTGGTTTGGGACCAGGGGGTCGTAGGTTCGAATCCTACTGCTCCGACCATTTTCTAAATAGAACAGATACTAAGTAGAAATGGTTAAGTCAATAAAGATACCGCGTTAAGCGGTTTTTTTATGCCTGAAATTTATGAAAGCCTTGTTGGTTTAAAATTGATTTCGTATTAGTTATTGGTCAGCATAAAAAAGCCTCAAGAATGAGGCTCAATATAAGAAAAGTTTTAGTGTCTTTTTTATTAAGGCACAATCGTCACATTGACGCGTCGGTTGGTGGCACGATTTGCTGGTGTGTCATTGCTTACCATTGGTTGTGTTGCACCACGTCCAATCACCTGAATATTTTTTCTTTCAAAACCCTGATCTAAAAAGATCTGAGCCACATTTTGGGCGCGTTTTTCCGATAGGGTTTGATTGTAGCTGGCTAAACCTACGTTGTCTGTGTGACCAATAAACTTGAGTTTATCCAAGTCATATTTATGCAGCTGTTGTGCCAATTGGTTGAGGCGTTCTTTTTGGCTATTTTGAATGGCGTATTCATCAAAACCAAATAACAAGCGTTCAGGCAGGGCTAAGGTCCAGCCATCATCACTTAAAATAAAGCCTTCTTGTTTTAGCATGCGCGCCTGCTTATAGCTGACATTCCCCAAACTCATGCAAGCACTGAGTGAAACCATAACAAGAATAAGTGTGCCGATCAGAACTTTTTTAAGCATAAGGAACCTGTTTATTGTTTGATTGAGGTGAAATATACCATTTTGATTGATCACGTTTGGCTTTGAGCATTGCGCGATCGACATCGGCAATTAAATTTTCAGGAGTTTTTGCATATTCAATCAATGCTACGCCAATACTGACATTTAAGGAAACTTGTTGCTGTTCATACTTAAATGTAGAGGTATAGCAAGCATGAATCTTTTGACAATAATCCTCTAATTCTGCAGTGGAGTGTGAGCCAGTTAAGATTACTGCAAACTCATCGCCACCTAAACGCGCAACAAACGCATGTGAGGGCAAAATTTGAATCAGACAATGTGATGAATCACGTAAAATATTATCGCCCGTCAAATGCCCAAATTGGTTATTGATTTGGTTAAAATTATTAATATCTAAAAAAAATACTGCAGCTGTAGCGGAAGGCTGGGTAAATAGCTTAAACAGTGTTTCATAAAAATAATTACGATTTGGCAACTGCGTTAAATTGTCATATTGCGACTGAAATTGCAGTTTATGATTTTCAACCAATAAATTTTTATGGGATTGTTCAATTTCATTGAGTAAGCCATTAAAGGCATAGCTCAGTTCATGAAGTTCTTGAATATCTGAACTTGAAACGCGCAGCTTATAATTTTTTTGTGCACTGATCTCCTGTGCCGAGCTGACAATAGAACTTAAAGATTGCATGAGATATTGATAAATTGAATTAATTGACCAAAACACAGCAATTAAAAGCAAAATAAAACCGAAAATTAATCCTAAAACGATTTTATAAAAGAAACTGACCAAGTCACTAGAGTTTCCATACACCACCAGTTCGCCATAGTTTTGCTGATCATGGTCAATACTCAGCCGAACAGGATGATTAAAAAACAAATAATCCAATAAAGCTTGAATTGAGAAATGATCTAAGTCTTGCTGCTCAATAAAAGCAATACGCGTTTGTTTGGGTGATAGTACTTCAATCGACCGAATAGAATAACGCTGCGTATGTTCAGAGAGAATTTTGTTCAGTGTTATTTGATCATTAAAAACCACTGCAGGCTGAATGCGCTCATTTAACGCAGCAGATAAGTTTTGCAGACTATTTTTGGCATAAGCATTCATGGTGTAGGTTGAGATCACCAAAAAAATACCAGAGCAAATTGTAAAAGTTAAAACAAAAATAGTGAGTTGTGCGCGTGTGAATAATTGATGCAAAGTAATAGGGGAGTATAACTGCTTCATGAGTTAGGCTCCGTGGTTTTGGCAAGCAATAACACCCGCGGATCAATATGTACTTTAGACTGGGTTAAACTTTCCATATTCACTTTAAACGCATAATTCTGATTTTTCTTATAGATGCAGAATGCGCTGCCTGTTTCACAATCTAGATTGTTCAAACTAATAGATAGGGCTGGAAATTGTACTTGAGTATTTAGGGTGTGTTGTTCTTGTGCTGCAGAAAGCGTGGAAAAAATTAAGATTTGGCAGTCACTTTGAGCAATATTTTTGAGTGAAATAGCGTGAATACTGTAGTTATGATGTGAGTGCATGGCATTTTTGAATTGTTGTGCCATCGCATGATTGTCTATGACGCAGAGCTTGGGCGTGTCATGTACCCATTTTGCGTAAGATAAAATAGAGAATGTAGTGCTATAAAGATTTGATGCGGGTGCAGCATACAAAAAAGTAGGCGTTTGCATTGCTACAAATGACAGCAAGGTTATTATTTTTAAATTTTGAGTCATTTCAACACAACACGAATGAACATAAAAATAGTGTAGCTAAAATTTGAAAATAAGCATACTGCTAATTTTGAGCAAGAATGATACAGATTTAAAATATTTTGCCGAATAAATAACCGTTTGGATTAAAAAACTGATAAAACTTAAAAAGAGGGGTTGCATGGCGAAATATTTGCCCTATAATGCACATCCATCGGCGGTGATGAAGATTAAAACTTCTGATAAAACAATGACTTGGTTGAGAATGATTGAGTTGGGTTTTAGAAAGAAAGTTTAAAATAATTTAAATTACCAGTTGACACTTTAGAAATAAAGCGTAATATAGCCGACCTAGCTTGATGCTGACGAAGCATCAAGAAGATCATTAAGAGATTATGAAGAACAACTTGTGTGGATTTTTACTGATTGATTGATCGAAAATATTTCATTGATTGATTGGTTTAAATTACTCGAAGTTTATTTGAGCGAAATTTAAGTCAGAAAATTGATGAGCCAGATTTGGAAGTTTAGATTAAAACTTCAAAATGATTTTAACTGAAGAGTTTGATCAT
>NZ_SJNS01000025.1:0-27833 GCF_004331005.1 Acinetobacter sp. ANC 5045
TCCGCAACACTTTTACCTTCAGAAAGCCAGAGAATAGTTTGGGCACGTTGTCTTTCACGCCAATGTTTTGCATGCTTGGCCAGAAAAATGAGTCGTTCTCGCTGTTCTAAACTAAGTGGTACAGAAACAATTCGAGGCATGTGTGAACATCTGTTAACTAAAAAAACTTTTTCGCATGATTAGTTATTTTTGTCAACTTATTTTTAAGGATCATAAAAATAGTGAATGGAATATTCATATTGGTTTAGAAAATCACTATACCCATTTACCAGATTATGAAAAATATATGGTAAAACATGCTCGTTTTTCCAACATGCCACTATTAGCAAAAAATAGAAGATTTAATCAAACCAAAGAAATCCCCTCCTACAATGAATCGATCATCACCATTCAAATTGATGATTTTAACAATTGGAAAATAACAACAAATAAATCAGGACAGTACATATTTAGCTACATTGTGAGCGACTTAAAAGGTACATATAAGGATATTCAAATCCATTTACCACACATAGAACTGGCACGAGTTTTGTTTTTCCATAATGCTTATTTATCTAAGGCAGCTTTAGATCAAAGAAAGCTAACAACAGAATATTATATTGTCCCAGAAGAACATCAAACCATTATTCACGTTCATGAATTTTGCCGCTTTCCCCCCAATCAATATGATAGTGTTGGTATGCGTCGCCTACTGTCATGGATATTACTTGATACTGAGGCACGAGCGTCCTATGAAAGTATCTCCAAACATTTTTCGATTGAGCAAGTTAAAACTAAAACACAAACCTTTTGGAATTTCAATTTTGCACCGCCCTCACTAATAGGGGCTGAAATTACAATGAAAGTTTACTTCAGTGAAAAAAGCCAACAATATTATGTGAATGAAATCATTGGGATTGCTAATTTACCGACTGATATTTCTAATGAAGTGATTTTTTGTAGTCCAAAATTTACCGTAAAAAATAGTTATGAAAAAACAGGTGGAAACTCTGGAGGACGTAATACCTCCAACGATGATCCAACCATTGATGATGAAAAAGAAGCGGATAGTGATCGGAAAATTACCCAAATTGAATCTCCAAAAATCACTATGTCCCTTGCCAGTCCTTATGAAACAAAAAAGGCAACACTTAAACGTTCAGGTAAGAAAGGTATACCGAATCATAATGATGTTGAAATTCTACCTGATCATAGTGTGAGTACAGGTGAAGCCACGATCTTTGGTGAAATTGGCCGTGGAGAATTTGAGAATGTCCATGATGATAGTGATGACCTTGCATTTTTCATGAAAAGATTTGAAGCATTCAAAGCCATGGTTGAACAATTTGCATCACAACATCGTATTCAGCCCATCATTCATGTACATAAGCTGCCTGCGGTCAATCGTTCCAAGCTACATAGAACCCATGATGGTAATCCGAGGTGTATTATTGAAGTCCAACTTAGTTTTCAAGGCAAAAAATTTGTCATTCTGGAAATAGATACCAGCGATAATCTAAAGCCTCTTTCTACACTGATTGTCAAAATCTCAGATACAGACACATGGAACTCATATTTTCCAACTTTTCGGAAGCAAATCGTTAAACGCTCTTTACGTTGGCCAACCGCTAAATCTCTACAAGATATAGGGATAAGGAAAACCTTTAATCATCCACGAAATCTAGTTGAAATGGCTGAGTCTGATGAAGAGTTTAAAAATTGGGGGAGACGACTAGAAGATGCTTTACTGTCCTTATCCTAATGATTTCTGACTCAAATTAGGGCATATCTTTACAGGGGTATTATCCTTTTTTAAGGATTAAGCTTGATGAAAATCTTTTATTAATTTAAGCTGCTCTTAGTTTTCTAATTTTCCTTAATTTTCATGGAATTCAATTTTGCATAATGGGCGATCTCAATTCAAATCTCATGGCTTTAAGTAGTTATGCACTAGATTCCACAAAAAAGGAAGACTTATTAGATCAATACCTACAAGAAACCTTATGTCAAATGATGGATGAGTATCATAAAAATCAAACTCCTATAGACATTGATTTTAGAAAACTGATTCATTGGTTACGAGCAGGCGATCAATTAACTCATCAAATTCACCCATACCCAGCGAAGCTATTACCTCATATTGCATATTTTTTTCTTAAAGCTCATAAAAATCTTACACAAAAATTGGTACTTGATCCTTTTTGTGGGTCAGGAACTGTAGCTCTGGAAGCCTCTATACATGGATTTTTACCTCTAGTTGCTGATGCAAATCCTTTAGCACTCTTATTGACAAAAGTAAAAACCACTCCCTATTGTATAGAGAAATTGATAAGAATTAAGGAAAAAATATCTTATAAATATATAAGGTATAAAGTCGCACCTACAATAGACATAGTAAATCCTGATTTATGGTATCTACCAGAACATAAAAAACAGTTAGAAATTTTATTAAGAACTATTGAAGAAATAGTAGATCAGGAAGAAAAAGCTTTTTTTAAAATTTGTTTCTCTTCTCTTACTAAAAAAGTTAGTTTCGCTGATCCTGCGATTAGTGTTCCAGTTCGCCTAAAAACTAAAGAGAAGTTTTCCCCTACAATAAATGCACGAATTAATAAAAGGTTGGATTGGATTAAAAGTGCTAATATTATTCAAGAATTTAATATTATTGTGGATGCTAACATTGAGCGAGTAACAGAAACAAATAATAAATATCCAAATCGTTCCACTGCTAAACAAGTTGGTATTGATGCAAGATCATTATTTACCAATCTTAATGATTCAATACCAATGCCAGATAATTCTGTCCCTTTAGTCATTACATCTCCACCTTATGGAAGTGCACAAAAGTATGTCAGAGCATCTAGTCTGTCTCTAAACTGGTTAGAACTTGCTTCTCCCAAAGAACTTCGCTCTTTAGAAGAAAAATCAATTGGGAGAGAACATCTAAGAAAGACACCTTTACATTTAGAAGAAAGTAATCTGCCTGAAGATTATGTTCAGCTCCTTAAAAAAATTGCTCATAAAAATGAACTGAGAGCTAGGATTACTCAAAAGTATCTAATTGAAATGTCTCAAGTTGTTGATGAAATTGCCCGAGTGACAGCACCTAATGGGCGTGTTATATTTGTACTAGGTAATAATCAAGTTTGTGGTGAAACACTAAGAAATGATAGATTTATCATTGAATGTTTCCAAAAACATCATCTAAAACTTAAATTAATTTTAATTGATGACATTAAATCAAGAGGTTTAATGACTAAACGGAATCGAACAGCATCTGTAATTTCTCGTGAAACGGTTCTAGTTTTTGAAAAATAGAAGAGTGTATTCCATGAGTATTACTTATTGTATGTAATCAGCTTGCAGCAAACTATGGATATTTTAATTTTTTAAAGGAAGATATGTTGAGACCTGACTTTCAACCTAAATTAGAAGCCTATAAAAACCAGCTCATGAAACTTAGCTCTCATGCTTGGGATTATGATAAGAAATGGCCAGAAATAGAACAATGGCTTAGTAATTTTACTGGTCGCTGTTTTCCAAAAGAGGAAGAATACCTATTAGCCCTGCATTTGCTTACACACTTTATCTATTTTGGTAATTCAACTATTAGAGAAATGCTTAAGGCTTGCTATGAAGAGCAATTTATTATTCCTTTAAAACAAGAAATACGTAAAGCAAATGGCGATACCACTGATATTAATTTGATCAACAGTTTATTAATTCAAGAGATCAACAAAACTCTCTTTATTGGTGCTGGGAATCCCTCTGAGAGCGGAGCACATTTGCTTTATTTTTTCAGACAAATGAATAATTTATCAAAAGAAAGGTTTTCTGACTTCTATGGAGCATTTTATAAGGATCAAATTTCAAATGAACTCCATCCACAATCAACTTTAATTAATAGGTATATTTTTTTTGACGATTTAGTTGCATCAGGTACCCAAATAACAGGCTATTTAAAAGATCGTTTGATACAAATTCGAGCTACTAATCCTTCAATCAAGCTCCAATTTATGTGTCTTTTTGCTACAACTGCTGGACTAGAAGCCCTAAATACCGTTGAAATGTTCAATGGGAATGCTCATTGCTTATTTCATTTAGATGATTCCTATAAGGTATTCAGTAAAAAATCTAGGAATTTTAAGTCACTGAGAAAACCTAGTCGTAGAAAACTTAAAAAATTCTGTCAGGTCTATTCAACATATTTAGGCTTTGAGGAGCCACATAAATTAGGCTATAAAAATTGTCAATTGATGATTGGATTTTCATATAACACCCCTGACAATACTTTGCCAATATTCTGGGCAAAACACCCAGTTTATTGGACACCAGTTTTTGCTAGATATAGCAAAATATATGCTTGAGGCAATTATGAATTCTGTAAATCCTTTTGGTTCTCTTCGCGCAGCGGAATACACGGATGAACAAATAAATCACTTATGGGTTGATTTTGAGTATGATATTAAGTCCTCTATTTTAGATTTATCAGGTGCAACACCAAAATATATTTTCGGAGGAAAGGGGTCTGGTAAAACTCATATTCTTAGATATTATTCATATCTTGTTGCTAGACAACGGCAGGATAAATTAACGGGTGTAGAAGTCTTAGAGCAACTGGGTGCACTTACTATTTTTTATAGATGTAATCACTTTGGGGCTTCTAAATTTGATTCTTTACCTGAAAACTTGAAACAAATAATCTTTCAAGCATATGTAGAATTAACTTTGTTTGAAGCAGTGGTCGAATGTTTAATTGATATTAAAAATACTACGACTGATTTAGCTTATAATGACGAAGATTTTCTAGCCGAAATTCGTAGAAATATTGGTCATGATTCTTTAAACTTAATACAAGATCTTGATAGTTTACGAGTATGGATTTTTGAACATAGAGTTCTAATTGATAGAAACTTGAATAAATTTATTTTTATTAAAAAAGTTGAGCTTTTTGAGTCAATATTATTGATAAATAACTTATTTAGCTTTATTAAGCCTGCAATAAATATATGGTCAAATGCTTTAACCAACTTTCCTTTAGTTTTCCTTATTGATGAATTTGAAAATTTAGAAAGTAATTATCAAAGTATATTTAATGATTTTGTAAGAATGGCTAATTCATTTGTATCTTTTAGAATTGCAACTAGACCTAATGGGGTTAGAACCAACACAATTACTGGTGTAAATGAGAGTAATCTAAGTGGTCATGAATTTCTAAAGATAAATTTAGATGAAATACTTATGAGTCAAGATACTAAACACTTTATAAATAATTTTATAGTCAATCGTCTTTATAATAATCCAAATATTCATGTCAAGATTAATGCCAATCAATTATTTGATTCATTAGATACAAGTGACCTATTACAAGAAGCAATACGTACTTTGGATCTTCCTATTAATAAAATTCTAAAATTAACAAAAGAAAATTTTATTAGAAGTTTTCCTAGTGATTTTCGTCAATATGCTGATTCCACTTTTTCTATACTTTGTGATGATATAGATGAGCTTATCCTAAAAAAACTTAATATTTTAAGATTTTGCAAAGAACGTAAAAATAGTACTAATTTCTTAGAAATAGCCCAACAGATTCATTCTGAAAGCTTAATATATAGAGAAAAAGAACAACGCCGAACTGGGAAATATGCAACTTCATTCAATCACTATAAGTATGATCTATTTGCACAGATATGCTTGGATGCTAGATATAAGACAAATATCCCATATGCAGGTTTTGAAACAATTTTCAAAATGTCATCTGGAAATCCAAGAAATGTATTAAATATCTTAAATAAGATATATGAGTTGTTGTCTTTTGAAGGAAAAAGTTTTTATTCTCAAGAGAGTATCGATATTGAGACTCAAACAAAAGCAATTAATCAAGCTGCTAAATATTTTGCTGAAGAGGATTCTAATTATGGTTCTTTAAGTGACAAGGCAAAAAAAGCAATGTTTAAATTCGCTGCCTATTTAGCTACAGCAAGATATGCATTAAATATCCCTGAGAGCTCTCCTCTTGCAGCAAGCTTTAAAGATGAAGATTTAAATAGAGAAGCAAAAGAAGTCTACAATCTTGCTGTAGAATTCTCTTTAATCCAAGAAATGCCTGATCCAAGATCAGATAGGAACTCAAAACAATTACACAAACTTATTAAACTCAACCCGATGCTATCACCTTTATGGAATTTGCCTGTAGTATATCGTGGAGATCTAACTCTAAATGCTGATATTCTAAATGCTATTTTTGATCCTGAAAATACAAGCTTTGATGAACATCTGAACAGAGTTAAACGGAAATGGAATTCTATACATATAGATCAATTAGATACGAACCTTAAACAAAATGTTGGATCTACTGCTAAGTTACCAGAACAAGGGAAGTTACCATTTTGAGTATTATTGATTACGATATTTTCTATCGGGAATCACTACCAGTAGAAAATAATCCTATTAACTCGACTCCTTTCGATATCTTTATATCTGCATTCAATGCTAGTGATAGAGTAAAAGAAGTTTTTGACAAAATTAATAGCACCCAAAAATATTGGCTAATCCATCCAGAATACCAATTTTCAGATGAAGAACTAACAGAAGTTCATGCAACAAGCATAATTAAACCTATAGAATTTGGTGAACAAGATCAAGTTAGCTCTTTAATATCCTCGATAAATATTACAGATATAGAAAACACTAAAATTTGTATTGATAGTACAGGCTTTATGAGAAATGTTTTAGCTCTATTAATAATTACTCTAGGGTATCTGGGATGTAAAAAAATTAGTGTACTTTATTCTGAACCAATACAATATATTGAGAACGAAAATACTCACTTCAGTATCTCGGCTCTTAAAGTCAAAGCTTTAGATGGAACTGCTATTACAATCACAACAAATGCTAAAGACTCATTAATAATGTCTATTGGTTTTGATCATGATTTAATGTCACAAGTTGTTAATGATTATGAAAGTGCCACTTTTTATCCTTTGTATGGTTTTCCCTCTTTAAGTGCTGATATGTTTCAACAGAGTGCTTTTAGATCGAGTAATATTATACCAATAAAGGAGAACGATTTAACTACTCGGAAATTCTTTGCACCAGCAAATGATCCATTTTCAACAGCTAAGCAAATTCAAAGGATTGTAGCTATAATTCATCACAGAGAACAAAATTTAAAACATAATATTTATCTTTGTCCTCTCTCGACGAAAGCCCAGGTAATTGGTCATGCTTATTATTGGTGGAAAGAGGGACAACATCAAAGCCAGAATGGAATGATAAATATTATCTTACCCATGTGTATATCATATAAAAGAGAAACAAGTGTTGGATTGCGGCGAGTATGGCAATACACTTTAGAGATGTAGGTACTATCGTATAGCAAATATTAAAGGATGAAACTTTATTACTTCTACTTTTTGAAATACGAGAAGAATTTATAATATAGGATGAAACTTTATTTTTCTCAAGAATCTTGCTAAAAGCCTAAAATCAATAACTTGTATTGATTTTAGGATGATACTTTATTACTCAACCACAGTTAAATTTAATAAAATTATTTTGAATCACCTAAAAAATCCGCAGTCGGCTTCATTTTTAGAAATTTAGTACTGCGGATTTTTTATGTCTGATGCTTTTATTTTTCGCATAGCTGCAGCGCATTGTAAGTGATATTAATATTTTTGCAGACAATGAAAACTTTTATAAAACAAACAACCTAAGTCATTTAACCGCACTATTTTCCAAAAATGTTGTTTATTTATTCAGTCAGTACAATGACATGCAAAAAATGATTGACCCTATTTTTGCATCATGTATTATACACCGCATGCGGGAATAGCTCAGTTGGTAGAGCACAACCTTGCCAAGGTTGGGGTCGCGAGTTCGAGTCTCGTTTCCCGCTCCAGATTCAGAAAAGCCCTAGTCGAAAGATTAGGGCTTTTTTCTTGTTGATTTTATTATATTTTTTAAAAAATCTTCTTCCTGTGTTATTCGATTCAATAAAAAATATTTTTAATGTAATTTGTATTTTGTGACCAAGATGTGACCATGGCGTGCCCACAACAATAAAAATGGTCTCAATTAACCTTAAATGTCTTCAATCGATCACCACTTTCAGAGCTTTTTTTGAAGGTAAAAAATCACCCTATTCTCTTCAAAACAAGATGTTTTTTACCAAACGATCAAGGATTTGTGACCATTTCACTTTTTGATGTGACCAATTGTGACCAAACTAGCTATTATCATTTTGATTATTATCAATTTTCTTAAAAACCAATAAATCACCCACTTCCACATCTAATGCAATACAAATTTTATCAATGGTTTCAAAATCAATCCGTACAGATTCATCATTATAAAGTTTATGTAAAGTAGATTTATTAATTCCAGTACTTCTCACCAAATCAGCAACCTTAAGTTTCCTTTCTGCTAATAAAACTGCCAAGTTTGAAATAATCATAAAATTTCCTATTTAAATCATAAAAAGTACTTGCAACAACATAAAAATATGATAATTTATGTCTTAGGAATAATTTTTCCTAGTTACCTAGTAAAAAATATGAGGCTCTATTATGTCATATACCTATCTCACAGCCCAGCAACTGGCTGAAAAAATCCAGTACGACGCTCGTACTATTCGCAACCAACTGAAGGACAGTGTCTTTATTGAAGGTGTTCATTACATCCGTCCTTTTGGTGGTCGCAAAATTCTTTTTGTTTGGGAACGTATTGAAACTGAAATGCTTAAATTCACTGGTTTAAGTATGGATGCTCTTCAATAAGGTTCAGGAGGTTTAACCGATGGCTACCATCCGGGAAAGAAGTGGCAAACTCATTGCCGATTTTCGCTACATGGGCATCCGTTGCAGAGAGACAACCAATCTTGAAGACAATGCCTATAATCGCCGAATTTTAAAAAAACGTCTCGAGCAGCTTCAAGCTGAAATTACTTTGGGAACTTTTGAATACGAAAAGTATTTTCCAAAAAGTAAACGTGTTGAGGAGTTTAAGGAAAAAAGAAGTCAGCAAATCGCTGTACAAACCAAGGTTCCTCTTTTTAAAGAGTTTACTGAATTGTGGTTTAAACAGAAACAAATTGAATGGAGAGATTCATATCAACAAAAGGTTTCAATTGTAATCAAAAACTATTTGATCCCCGCTTTTGGTAATCAGGTTCTCTCAAAAATTAAGAAGTCAGACTTGCTGAACTTCCGTGCTTCCCTCGCCAAAGTGACACACGGAAAAGATCAAACAAGTCTGAAAGCATCGAGGATCAATCAAATCATGACGCCTTTACGTATGATACTGAATGATGCGGCAGAACGATACGATTTTGAGTCGCCGTATAAAAATATAAACAATCTGAAGGAAAGTAAAATCGAAGTCACACCTTTTTCTCTGGAAGAGGTGCATAAAATTCTCACTGCGGTGCGTGAGGACTTTAGGCCTTATTACACCATTCGCTTTTTCACAGGTATGCGTACCAGTGAAATCGATGGTCTGCAATGGAAAAATATCGACTTGCAACGTCGTGAGATCCATATCCGTGAAGCGTTAGTGAATGGTGTTCTTGGTGGAACCAAAACGTATGGTTCTGACCGCACGATCCAGATGAATGACCGGGTATACCAAGCCTTTCTGCAACAGAAAAGCCTCAACAACGGAAAATCGGACTTCGTCTTCTGTAACCGTGATGGCGGTCCTCTAGACTACCGTTTAGTTAATAAGCGTGTATGGCACCCTATCCTGCGCTTTTTAGGATTAACGCCTCGTCGTGCTTATCAGACACGTCATACAGCAGCAACGCTCTGGCTGGCGGCAGGTGAAAATCCAGAATGGGTCGCTCGCCAATTGGGGCATTCAACCACTGAAATGTTGTTCCGGGTCTATAGCCGCTACATTCCGAATGTTACCCGTCGCGATGGCAGTGCTTTTGAAGCCATGCTGGAGAGACTCACTACAGAGGAGCTTGCACATGAATAGTAAAGCTTTCTTTGGTGGTGTGGTGATCAGCCCTGAAGCAGATATGGTCGCTCGTGAATTAATCCATGAGCTACACATTCCCAAACTGCACAATCTGGCCTTTTTGCTGGAAATCAATAAATGCTTCGATGACCACCAAGCATTGAGACTTTGGCTACAGCGAATGCTGGATGAAGGGCAAGCTCATTACGATGACTTGGCTCAACAGGCCCGTCTCCGCTTAATGAGTCTCGCTCACTCATAAAACAAACATATAAGGTCATCTAATTGATGACCTCAGCCCCTTTATACCTATAAAAAGGTGAACACATGCATAAAGATATTTCAATTTGGATGCCACTCTATATTGGCGACCTACAGGCAAAATTTGCACGAATGACGGCAGAACAAATTGGTGCAACCCTACTGTTAATGATGGATTTCTGGAAAAATGGTGCCATTCCTCATGACCTAGCTACTGTATGTAGCATCACAAAATTATCGCAACATACCAAGGCTAAAACTTTGTTGAATACGCTAATGGCCCTGGAATTGTTTGAAATCGAATCTGAGCAGATTCATTCAAATTTTTTAAGCAGTTTAAAAAGCCAGGCATTGCAAAATCAGCAAATGAAATCTGATAAAGCTAAAAATGCAGCTCAGGCACGTTGGGGGAAATCCGCTAGTAATGCTCAAGCATCAACCAAGCAACGAAAAGTAAATACTCAAGCAGCTCCTGAGAAGAGCCCGAGTATTACTCAAGTCATGCTTGAACCATGCCCTTCATCTTCATCTTCATCTTCATCTTCATCTTCATCTTCATCTTCATCTTCATCTTCATCTTCATCTTCATCTTCATCTTCATCTTCAAATTTTGAAGAAAAAAATGAGAGTTTTTTAGAAAATTCAAAGTGGATTTAGGAGATCAGTCATGAATACCATGCTTAAAACACTCCAGTTTCGCGCAGAAACAACGGAAACACTTTGCGCTACCCATCATATACCCCTGATGGAAATTGCTGGTCACAGGCTCTGTAAATTGTGTGCCAAAGAAACCGTCCATCACTCACATGCAGCCTATGAGAATGAACTGCAACAGCGATTGCTACAACAGAAAATTAAAAATTCAGGGCTCAATAAACGCTACCTGGATCGTGGCTTCAAGAATTATGTAGTTGCATGCCCTGCACAAGAAAATACCATCAAGCTATGTCAGGCCTTTGCACAGCAAATTATTTCTGACCACAACCCGAACATGTTGATGATTGGTACACCGGGTACAGGTAAAACCCATCTGAGTGCATCAATTATTCGCAACATTCTGCATAACAGTACAAAATCTGCACGCTACTATACCAGTGCAGAAATTGCTCAAAAAATGATGGATACCTGGTCAGATGCTTCGCGCTCTGAGAAAGAAGTCATCGACCATTTCTCCAGTTTTGATTTATTGGTGATTGATGAATATGGCCTGCATGACCGGCATGAAAAACGCCTGGAGATGGTGCATAAGGTTTTGTATAGTCGTTATGACAATATGAAATCTACCCTGCTGATTTCCAATTTCACAGTCCAAAATATGCAGCGGGATTTAGGTGTAAGATTATGGTCTCGGTTACATGAGAACCATTTGATTGTAGTGCCGTGTTATTGGGATGACCGACGAATAAGCGGATAATCGTGACTCTCACTTAAGCCAATTATCTTGCTGAGATGATTGGCTTTCTTTCTAAAGATTCCCTATAAGGCCATCATGAGCAATGTCAAAACCAAGTTTATTACCGCCGCCGATTTCATGCTGTAACTCAGTACAGCCTATCAGCAAGGTAAATTGAAAACCTATATGCAACGCGTGATACTCGCCCCGAAATTATTGATTATCGATGAAATTGGTTATTTGCCCTTTGGACGTGAAGAAGCGAATCTGTTCTTTAACGTGATTGCCAAGCGTTATGAAAAAGGCAGTACGATATTGACGAGTAACTTACCATTTAGCCAATGGTCTAAGTCGTTTGAGGATGATGTCACGTTAACCGCTGCGATGTTAGATCGTTATTGCATCACTGTCATGTGGTACAAATATCGGGTGAGAGTTATCGTTTGAAGGATAAAAAAAGAATAGGGATTCAGCCACAGGTTGAAACTTAATACGAGGTCAAAGGGGTCAATTTTAGAATGCCGTTGACACCGTTCTCTGCCACTGTCTTAGAAAGGGTGGAACAAATGCATACACCTAAAGAAGTAAAGCACCACTAAGGTGCTTTACTTCTTTGACAATTTAAAACCCCACATAAAATTTTTCAATCAGTTTCCGTGTCTTGACCAGCAAATTGCTAAACACGTTCTCCCGCTCAAACAGCTTCACTTTATAGTTTGGTAAGTCCTTCAACTCTTCTTTACGTGGTAGGCGTTTGGTGAACTCATAATGCTCCAGAACCTGCTTCATCGCTTCTGGTTTCAGGTTTTCTTCTTTACAAAGATGCTGATAGGCCTGTTCTTTTTCAGCATCCCAGAACTGAGCAAAAGCCGTTTGGACGCTTTGACCATTGATCATCTTCGGCATGTTTTCTTCAATGAATTTTTGAATCAGGTCTTGCTTATCGTGCAAGCTAATATCGCTACTGATTAAATCGTAAATTTGCGCTTGGTACTTCTGACGCTTGTCCTCTGAGTCTGTGTCCACGACCAGTTGTAGCAGGTTGATGATATAACCCACATTAATGCGGTCACTGTGCAGTAAATCCAGCTGAAAATCGACATCATCCAATACCGACACTTTGTCTTTCTTGGTGGTCTTTCTAACGGCACGGCATAGGTCAGCATACTTAGAGGCGAAATTCGCAAAGTGCTGCTTATCCAGTTGTGTTTGGTCTTGATCGTACTCAATAAAAGTTTGTAATTGCGCGTTGTAGCGCATCACTTCACGGAAAGCTTTAATAAATTCCAGTTGCTGTTCTTCAGTAACAAGATCATCGACTGATTGGTAATTGGGCGTTAAGGCAAACAGTTTGCTCACCGCTGCTTGGTAATCCTGTTCGATTTCCGCATAGCTTGGAACAAGGACGATCTTGGTCGTTTCTTTATTGGAAAATAGCGCCAGCGCTTCATCTGTGGCGCGTTTCAGGTTACGGAAACAGATGATATTACCAAATGGTTTTTTATCGTTGTAGACACGGTTGGTGCGTGAGAATGCTTGAATCAAGCCATGATATTTTAGGTTTTTATCGACATACAAGGTATTTAGCGGCTTAGAGTCAAAGCCCGTGAGGAACATATTGACCACGATTAGAATATCAATCTGTCTGTTTTTTACGCGCTGTGCAATGTCGCGGTAGTACGCATAAAATTGATCACCAGAATTGTAGTTAGTTTTGAACTGTCGGTTGTAATTGGCAATGTAGCGATCTAGCTTATCCCGACTGGATGAGTTGACCTGAGTTGGAATATCTGCGGCTTCTTCGTGAATCAAGCCAGTTAAGTCATCAGTCGGTACAGCCTCATTTGCCGCATAGGAAAAGATGGTGGCAATGGTCAACGGTTTAAATATCCGACCTTGTGCTTCATCTTCAATTTGTTTTTCAGCCTGCACCTTTTCAAAGAGGTCGTAATATTGGGTCAGTGTTTCGACCGAACTGACACAGAACATTGCCGTGAATTCACGATTACGGGTTTTGGTATCGTGAATATTGACAATGTAGCGGGCAATCATTTCTAGGCGTTGTGGGTTGTCATACAGTTCTTTGGTATCGATGCCTTCTACGTCTTCCTCATAACTTTCATTCGTCGCCATGCCTTTGGCGGTGTATTTGCCACGATAATCAATCTGGAACTGCAAGACGTTACGGTCGCGGATCGCATCTACAATCACGTATTTATGCAAACATTCATTAAACAGGTAGTCTGTGGTGAGTTTTAAACCTGCTTTGCTTTGGCTATTCTTTTCAAAAATAGGCGTACCAGTAAAACCAAACATTTGTGCATTGCTGAAGAATTTTTTGATGTTCTGATGGGTCTCACCAAATTGACTGCGATGACATTCATCAAAAATAAAGACCACTTTTTTATTTTTAAGATAATCAATCGATTCTAAATAACGTTCGGTGCTGATGGCCCGATTGAGCTTTTGTATGGTGGTCACAATCAGTTTGTCATGACGTTGATCGAGCTGTTTTACCAAGGTCGATGTGTTATCGGTGCTGTCGACGCTGTCGGCTTTAAAAGCATTAAATTCGCGTGAGGTTTGCGTATCGAGGTCGTTACGATCGACCACAAACAGAACTTTTTCCACATCAGGCATTTGCATGATGATCTGACTGGCTTTAAATGAGGTCAGGGTTTTGCCTGAACCTGTAGTGTGCCAGATATAGCCGTTCTGATCGGAGTTTTGCACATGCTCCACAATTTTCTGTACTGCATAAATCTGATAGGGACGCAGCACCATCAGGCTTTTGGTGGTTTCTAGCAGCACCATGTACTGGGTCAGCATTTGGGTCAGATGCTGCTGATTGAAAAAAGTTTCGGCAAAGTCGACAATTTCATTGATGTGTTTGTTATGGACATCCGCCCATGGAAAGGCAAACTCGATGCCTGTGGTGCCGTTGGAGTAATAACGGGTATTGGCACCATTACTAATCACAAACAGCTGGATAAAGCCAAATAGCCCTTGCCCAGCCCAATAGGCTTCACGAATATAGCGTTGGGTTTGATTAAAAGCTTCGGCGATTTCCATGCCGCGTTTTTTTAGCTCGATCTGCACCAATGGCAATCCATTGACCAACAGGGTTACATCAAAACGGCTGGTACGTCCATTGTAGTCTCGGTGGTCAATGGTGATCTGATTCGTCACCTGATAGATGTTCTTGCTTGGGTCATCCGAGAGAAAAAAGATGTGTTTGCTGCTGCCGTCATCAAATTTGACTGGAAACAGATCACGCAGATTCTTGGCGCGCTCAAACACTGTGCCTGTGTTTAAAAAACTGATGACCTGTTTCCACTCCGTTTCTGACAGTGGCGCAAGTCCATTGGCCCGTTCAATCTGGGTTTTGAGGTTAGACAGTAGTTGGCTTTCATCCTTGATGCTCACAGTGGCATAGCCCAATTGCTTGAGCTGGCCGATCAATTCGTTTTCAAGTTGGAATTCGCTTTGTACTGTCATCTTACCGTCACTTTAAATTATAAATTTTGAAATAAAACCAAAGGAAAAAATTTGTTCTTACGTAGGTTAGTAAATGCTCTTCAGTTTGTCCTATATTTAAACTATTAGCTTTTTGTTTAAGAAAATCAAAACCAGCGAACTCTTGAGAAACTGTTAAATTGCGGAATTCTTCATGAGAGTATGCATATAAGCCAGAATTAAATTTATAAAACTCTTTTTCAGATTTAAAATCTGAATTAAAAAATTCGTCATAAAATTCTGCATATTTATCGTTTATACTGCACCTTAAGCTCAAATCAGGTTTAATTTTTTCAAGTTGACTTAACAAGTATTCATTCAGTCGACTAATTACATGTTGTGTCTTATAAAATATTGGTTTATCAATCTTACCTTGGACTAATAATCTAAAATTTATGGCAGACATTTCTGCCTGCTTGTCACATAAAAATGTTTCTAACTCTCTGATGATACTAAGTCCTAATTTTAGGTGATCAGCATTTTCATTTAAAAAAAATTCTACTTCTTCCGCAGACAATTCTACAGTTTCTAAAAAAGTAGCTATTCGCATTTGGTATAAAGCATCATTGCACTGCCTGATATGCTCAGCACTTTCTTTCGTTGAGTTACGAAAGGCTGATCCCAAGCCAAATGTTACTGAATCAACTATAGCCAAACTAGCGTTACCAGCAAATATTTCCAAGACTGTAGAACCATCAAATTTCTTCATATCCATCCTACACAAACATCTGCTGCAACAAGCCTTTTTTCCAAAGTTTGGCTTGTTCAATTTGCTGTGCCACGACTTCAATTTTTTGGTCGATGGCTGATAAAAAGTTAGCGATTTTGGTTTGTTCTTCTAGGCAAGGATATAAAATAGGCATGTCGAAAAAATCTTTATTAGTAATATTCATTCGATCATGTCTAGCACCTGAATTTGCCACACCTTTGACGTAATCATGCCAGAAATTACTATCAAAAAAGTATTCCAAATACGCCAAGTTTCCTTCGACCACTGTGAAGACTGTATAAAGTGGCGACATAACACCTAAACACTTTTTATTTCGTTTGATTGGTCCAACAGGCGCATGAACAGATATTCGAGGGTTATATACAAAGTCATCTAAATTTACGATGTAATAACCGTTTAAATTTGATTCGGTAACTATTTCTCTTTCAAAATAATCACTTTGTTTAATAATTCCCTGAGTGGCAGAGTTTGTTAAAACCTCAGAAATACTTCCATCTTTATTTTTCCCTGATCTTTTTGAAGCAATTTCATTTAGAGGTTTATCCTCCCACTCCCCAAACTCACTCCCATCATCCGCTTTAAAACGAAGTTGCTGACTAAACAGCTTTTGCATCATGCCTTGTTTATACTGGTTAAGTAGTTCGTGTTTTTGCGTGAGTTGGCTAATCTTTTCATCCACAGCAGAAAGAAAAGAGGCGATTTTGGTTTGTTCGAGTTTAGATGGTAAGGTAACTCCCGTATCCAACAAGTCTGTTTTATTAATAAACTTAGTTGCATTACCAGTTTGTAAATTATCAAAGTAACTTAATGAAGTCAGTCGTCTTAAATATGTAGCCAAATAAAATGGCGCAACTAAGTCAGTCTTGACAGAAATTAAAAAAATATTCCATGCAATAAAAAAAGGTTCACTTTCTCCAACCAAAACAACTTTACCGATAGTTCCAATATTTGAGAAAAGAATATCATTGGTTTTCGGGATGTATTTTTTTCTGTATTTTTCAAAATCTAAATCAGATAAAAATCTAACATCATCGAAATCTAATTTTTCACTTGTAATATGTTTGGCCTGTAATATTGGATATCCAGTTTTTTGATATTCGACTTTATCTGCAACAGTATTGATACCTTGATAATTTCTTACGCATAAATCACCTAATTTTGATTTTGTCCAATGCCCATCAAAATCTTTAAATCTTAACTTAGGCGTAGCCATTACTTCACCTCCGCAAACGGTGAAACAATGCCTAGCTCTTTGCAAAAATCTGCAATGATGGCATCGGTTTTTTGGCTGTCTTGTTCCAAAGCTTGAAGCTGTTTTGCAATCACATCTAAATCAATCTCGGCTTCCGCTTCAAAAGTATCCACATAACGCGGAATATTCAGGTTGTAATCGTTGTCTTTGATTTGCTGCAAAGTCGCCACATGCGCATACTTTTCAATATTTTCACGCTTTTCAAATGCCGCTACAATCTTATCCAAATGCTCAGGCAATAACTTGTTTTGATTCTTCTGCTTTTCAAAATCGTTACTGGCATCAATAAACAGAATATTGCCGCTCTGCTCACGGTTTTTCTTCAACACCAAAATACAGGTCGGAATTGAAGTGCCATAGAAAATATTGGCGGGTAAACCAATAATGGCATCCACCACGTTCATCTGTTCAATCAAATACTGACGAATCACGCCCTCACTCGAACCACGGAACAATACCCCATGCGGTAACACCACCGCCATGGTGCCATTATCATCCAGTTGATACAGCATGTGCTGTACAAAAGCCATATCAGCTTTAGAACTTGGCGCCAATTTGCCATACGCGGCAAAGCGTTCATCTTGTAAAAATAACGGATCGGCAGACCATTTTGCAGAAAATGGCGGATTCGCCACCACCGCATCAAACTTTTTATCTAAATGCTGCGGACGGGTTAAAGTATTTTCCTGCTTGATGTCGAACTTGGCAAAATGCACGTCATGCAGAATCATGTTCATGCGCGCCAAGTTGTAGGTGGTACGGTTCATTTCCTGACCGTAAATCATATCGACATCTTTTACTTCACGTTTTACCCGTAGCAACAACGAACCTGAACCGCAAGTCGGGTCATAGACTGAACGTAAACGGTCTTTGCCTTGGGTGACAATCTTCGCCAGTAAAGTCGATACGGTTTGCGGGGTATAGAATTCCCCCGCTTTTTTGCCCGCGCCTGAGGCAAACTCACCAATCAGGTATTCGTAAGCATCACCCAGTACATCGGCTTCGGTATTACTAATATCAAAATCAATATCATCTAAATGACTCAGGACTTTCGCCACCAGTGCATTACGGTCACTGGCATTATTGCCAAGCTTGGTCGAGTTTAGATCCAAATCTTCAAACAGGTTGGCAAAGTCATCGGCAGAGTCGGTGCCTAAAGTGCTTTGTTCAATTGATTTTAAGGTCGAAGTTAAATCATCCAAAATGAATTCGCCCTGACGACCACGCTCGGCTAAGGTATGGAATAGCTGTTTGGGTGTGAGCGCATAACCGACTTCGGCAATGGCATTCTTTTTAATTTCTTCGATGTATGGCACATGCTCAGGATTATTTTCATCTAATTCTAAAAAGCTGAGGTCTTCGCCATCGAGCAATTCGTTGGCAAAGTTCACCGACTTTTCTGATAAATATTTAAAGAAAATAAAACCCAGAATGTAATCACGGAATTCATCGGCGCCCATGGTACCGCGCAAAGTATTGGCAATATTCCAAAGTTGTTTTTGTAATTGTTGCAGTTGTACTTGGGTCATTGTTATGGAAGTCCAAATAAGTAAATCATTAATCAAATGATTTTACCTAAAATTCTAAATCATACAGCAGTAAAAAGGTGGAAAAGGACATTATTTGTCGTGCTCAAGCCAAGTGATCTGTCAACTCAAGCTCCAAACAGGTGAATATTCTAAATTTTGTAGCAGCATATTGTGAGAATGAAGGCCTCCAGTTAAAAGTCTGTAAGGGCTGAAAGCTCTAATTCAGCTGTCTATAGAATACTATCTTGCTGAATATTCAATTTGTTCTTGAAAATATTGGTCTTTGGATAACAGAATCTCTGCAAAGAATAACCGTCTCAAAAGACACCAGATATAGGATGAGCCAATATCTGTTTATCTTTGCCCCCCAACCAGACTAAATACTCATGCTCAATCGCCTGCTGATAGGCCCAGTCTGCAACCCGATGTGAACGCCGCAGATCGGTCAAAAAACCGAGTTGCGAAATCTCCCGACTAATCGCCTGATCATGCAGATGATTACGTTCTCTCCATTGATCTAGGAATTGCTCGGACGCTAGATAATTACTTTTCTGTGAATTACATTTATCATCTGCCAGGACAAAATTATGTCCGGTATCGGCAGGATATAGAGACCAGGGAATAAAATGATCCACGGCATATTTTGAGTTTTTCAGGCTTTTGCCACAGTAAAAACACTGGCATTGCTGTAAGTCGATTAAGAAGTCCGCGACCTGCCCCAATTGATTACGACTTGGAGCAAACATGAATTCATCTAGGTCAGGCAAGCCATCAAGTACAACTAGGTTCTGCTTGTTCAGTCGGACAAAATCAATCCAGCGCTTTTGGCACAGCTCTTCAATAATTTCACTGAATTGTCTTAAGCAATACATCACTTTGGGTAAAAGCCTGAGGGACTGTTTGGAGTCTTCAAGGCAATAGAGAAATTCTACCGTTTGACCATTCAGATTCTGCAAATATACTACCGGCATTTGCTTTACCGTTGTCGCAACTGTTCGCTTTAGCCTGTTCCAGTAAAATACATCCTTTCTCAACGCGGCCAAGGTCTTGAATTGTTGCTGTGCATTCTGAATTTCACTGATGATCTTTGCCTGCTTACCAGTGCTTTGATGAATAGTAAAAGGCTCATACTGGTTAAACTGAAACGGCAGAGACTGTTTCCAGTACAGGTCAATAAACTTTTCCGCAATATCCTGATAGTCCAAATGCAAGGCAGCACCGGTATCTTGCCCCTGTTCAATCGCCAGACGCGTGATACTTATCAGCAAAGCAAACTTATATGTCGAAGTAAAAGTCCCTGACTGCAATATCTGCTGAATATGCTTCATCGTTTAGAAGCTGCAAATTTACGAGCATCAGTCGGTACAACTGGTGATTCATACGATAATGCTCTGGCTGAAACGGTGAATGGCTTATACAAAACAGAGGTGATTGAATATTTAAAAGCAGATTGGCAAGGTTTAGCAGATGTATAACTTGCGACACTAAACTGGGTAGATTGGTTCAATAAAAAGCGTGTACACAGTGCACTGGGTTATGTATCGCCTTTTGAGTTTGAAGCAATGTACTATGATAAGATTAACCCGTTAGGTCAGGTGGCCTAACTTAAATAAAAAAGTCTCCGACAAACCCGGTACGGTTCAATTAAAGATCTGGATGAAAATGCCACTGTGAATATTGATGGGGCCACTAAACTGGTCGAAGTTGAATCGACAGCCAGTGAGTCTGAGATTGTTGCAGCTTTAACCGAAGATGGTTTCCCGCCTGTGGCTGCCTGATGGTTGTCGAGTTAGATCGCGAAAGTGATCTTATGAAATCATATAGCCAGATAAAAAATGCCTGATCGAATCAGGCATTTTTTATTTTAGTGATTATACTGATGAGATTTTATCCGGGGTCATCAGCGCCTGATTAATATATAGCTTAATCAGGCGTTCACGTGAACCAATCGCTTTTTGATAATTGGTCGAATTTAATAATAGTGAAGCACCATAAGTCACGGTCCAGATATAAGACAAATAATCCCGAATCGACATGGCACTTTCTAAAGCCACCAGATAATCATGGGTCATGTCTTTAATCCAGATAATCCGTTCTTCGCGAATCCGATAAAGCTCCTGAAATAAATCTTTCAGATTTTTTTCGTTATTGGTTAAACGCTCTTCAATCACATGCAACAGGATGGTGCGATTGGAATTGAGCATGTGATAGAGCATATATTGCGAAACATAATTTTTAATATCGTTATTATATTTTTTTGATATTTCCAGAGTTCTTTTTTCATTCAGAATAATTAGTTCTAAATATAACTGGTTCTTGCTTTTGAAATGCTTGTAGATCGTTCCTTTCGCGATGTCCAGTTCACTGGCCAGCTCACTCAGGGTAATGTCCTGATTATTGTCCAGTAGCAGGCTTTCAGCCATGCTCAGGATCTTCTCTTTACGAAGAAGGAAGTTCTGCTGTCTTACAGTCGTCATCCTCTTGGTCCATATTTTTCGAAAAAGAACCTTTCAAGAATATTCAATTTTACCCAAGATAGCTATAAAACTAAGGTCGTGATATTTATCTAATTTTGTATATTTATGCAGCACCTGCTGACAAAATATATATGGTGTCAGTCTGGAAATATTGTCAAGAAAACTGAACCCTAGAGATCAACTTTGCTAAATAAAATTCCATTTTCAGCATAATTATTTTATTGTTTCAGCACATCAAGTGAAATCATTATTCGGTTTAAGACCGTCCTGGCAAAGGATTATAGCGGTGAAATAAGAATCATTTTAAGCCTGCTTGGTTCAGTAAATAACGGTGACATGAAGCTTTGGTTTTTAAATTTTATGTCGCTTATTTAGTTGAATGAGATTTACTGCTGGATTAATTCGAGATGATGATTTTCGATTGATATGCATTGATTGAAGTATAATCATAAAAAAGATTTTCATTAATCAATGATTATAAAACGCTCAGCAACAGAATTGAGTATCACCAGTTAAGGAATGTAAGAATGCCTATTTATAATGCGCCGCTAAAAGACATGGAATTTATTTTAAATGATGTGTTTCAAGCTGAACAATTTTGGCAAGGTAATGAAAATCTTGCACATTTAGATATGGCAACTGCAAATGCAATTCTGGAAGAGATGGCCAAATTTTCCAAGAATGTCATTCTTGACCTGAATCGTCCTGCGGATGAAGAAGGTGGTGCTCAGTTTAAACATGGTGAAGTGACCACACCTACAGGCTTTAAAGATGCCTTTAAGCAGTTTGCTGAAGGTGGCTGGGTAGGTTTAGGTGCCAGTGAAGAATGGGGCGGGCAGAATATGCCAAAAATGCTGACCGTGCTGGCCGATGAAATGATCTGGAGTACCAATCCATCATTTATGCTTTACCCGCTGTTAACCGTGGGTGCAGGCATGGCGATTAATGATCGTGCTTCACAAGAACAGAAAGAAACCTATTTACCAAAATTCTATACGGGCGAATGGTCGGGCACCATGTGTCTGACTGAGCCACATTCGGGTACTGATCTTGGCATAATCAAAACCAAGGCTGAACCCAATGAAGATGGCAGCTATAACATCAGTGGCACCAAAATCTTTATTACCAGCGGTGAACATGACCTGAGTGAAAATATCATTCATCTGGTGCTGGCGAAAACACCAAATGCACCCGCTGGTTCACGTGGCATTTCCCTGTTTATTGTACCGAAATTTCTGGTGAATGCAGATGGTTCACTCGGTGAACGTAATGCAGTATCTGCGGGTTCAATCGAACATAAGATGGGAATTAAAGGCTCGGCGACCTGCGTCATGAACTTTGATGGTGCCAAAGCTTATATGGTCGGTAACGAAAATGAAGGACTGGCCGGCATGTTCGTGATGATGAACTACGAACGTCTGTCGATGGGAATTCAGGGCATTGGCGCGGCAGAATTTGCTTATCAGAATGCGGCACAATATGCGACAGACCGTTTACAGGGACGCGCCTCGACCGGTGCGAAATCACCGGAAAAACCAGCCGATTCGATTCTGGTACATGGTGATGTGCGCCGGATGTTGCTGAATGTGCGCGCCAACAATGAAGCATCTCGTGCCTTTGCTGTCTATGTCGGTCAGCAGCTGGATATCACCAAATATTCGACCGATGCTGAAGCTGTGCGTAAAGCGACCGACCGTGTGGCTCTGTTAACCCCAATTGCCAAAGCATATCTGACTGATAAAGCATTGGATTCTGCACTGGAAGCGCAAATGTGCTTCGGTGGTCATGGTTATATCCGTGAATGGGGTATGGAACAATGTATTCGCGATCTGCGCATTTCACAGATTTATGAAGGCACCAATGGTGTACAGGCAATTGACCTGATTGGCCGTAAAACCACCAAATGTAAAGGTGCTTATATTGCAGAGTATATCGCTGAAATCCGCGAGTTCGCCCAAGGTCTGGATGATTCATTGACGGTTAAAGCGGCGACATTAGAGACCTGTCAGCAACTGGAAGACATCACCGGCTTTATCGTCGAGCAGTCTCAACTGAATCCGGACTTTGCCAACTCGATTGCGGTCGATTATCTGCATGCGGTGGGTCTGCTCAGCTTTGTGTATATGTATGCGCGTATCAGCAAAGCTGCATCAACGAAAGACGATAGCTATTTCCAGAACAAATTGGTACTGGCGAACTATTATGTCGCCAAAATTCTCCCGGATTTGAGTGCCCGAATTCAACGTATTCAGGCAGGTGCAGAACTGGTCATGCAATTACCTGAAGACTATTTCACTGCACAGGCTTAAACCGGCAAATATTGCGAAGGACAAACACTGCAGAGCTGCTACTGTGCGGTGTTAAATAACAATGATGAAAAAGGATGAGATTAGAATGATTGTAATTGTAGAAGCTGTACGTACCGCAATGGGCGGTTTTCAAGGCTCACTTTCAAGCTGTACGGCGCCTGATTTGGGTGCTGTGGCGATCAAGGAAGCTGTAGCTCGTGCAGGTTTAACTGCAAACGATATTGATGAAGTAATTATGGGCTGTGTACTGCCGGCGGGTTTAAAACAGGGCCCGGCACGTCAGGCCATGCGTCAAGCTGGCTTACCGGATTCAACAGGCGCCACCACGATCAATAAAATCTGTGGCTCAGGCATGAAAGCGGTGATGCAGGCAGCAGATGCAATCAAAGCGGGTTCGGCTGAAATTGTGGTCGCAGGTGGCATGGAATCTATGTCTAATGCGCCATATTTGATGGACAAGGCACGTGCCGGTTTCCGTATGGGACATGGCAAAGTCACGGATCACATGTTCCAGGAAGGTCTGGAAGATGCAGAAACAGGTCTGTCGATGGGAATTCTGGCACAGGAAATGGCAGATAAAAAAGGCTATACACGCGAACAGCAGGACGATTATGCCATTGGCTCATTAAACAAAGCGGTGACGGCTGTTCAGCAAGGCTTCTTTAAAGATGAAATCGTAGCAGTCACTGTCAGTAACCGTAAAGGCGATGTGGTGGTTGAGCAGGATGAACAGCCTTTAAATGCCAAAGCGGACAAAATTCCAAGCTTGCGTCCAGCCTTCAAAAAAGACGGAACCATTACCGCAGCAAATGCCAGTTCAATTTCAGACGGTGCTTCAGCACTGGTGGTCACCTCTAGTGAAATTGCTGCACAGCGTAACTTAAAACCGCTGGCTAATATTTTGGCCTATGCCAGCCATTCGCAGCATCCTTCGGAATTCACCATTGCACCTGTCGGTGCGATTGAAAAAGTCCTGAAAAAAACCGGTTGGGATGCCGCTGATGTGGACCTCTGGGAAATTAATGAGGCTTTTGCCATGGTGACGATGCTAGCCATTGATGGCTTTAAACTGGATACTGCAAAAGTCAACATCAACGGTGGCGCATGTGCGCTCGGTCATCCACTGGGGTCTTCTGGTTCCCGTATTATTGTGACCTTGATTCATGCCTTAAAACGTACTGGTGGCAAGAAAGGTATTGCCGCACTGTGTATCGGTGGCGGTGAAGCAACTGCGATTGCAGTGGAACTGGTTTAAGTCCAGCCAAAATTCAATGCTCGAATTAGCAAAATTAATTATTGATTGATTTAGACGCTAATGCTCTTGGTTCATCAGGAGCAGATGCCTCTTTATTTTATATTTTTGAGATTTTTTATGAAGGGTTTAGAGCGCATTCGTTTGCTCCCATTACAAGATAAAGTCGTATCTGTCGAAAAAGCACTACAACTGATTCGAGATGGCGATGTAGTTGGTTTAAGTGGTTTTGGGGGGGCAGGTGAAGCGAAAACTGTGCCTTTGGCCTTGGCTGAATATGCACAGAAGTATCCAATTCATATTACCTTGGCGACAGGTGCAAGTCTGGGGAACCGGATTGATGGAAAACTCAATGAAGCACATGTCATAACCCGCCGTTATCCTTATCAGGCAGATCCTTCTTTACGTAAAGCAATTAATGCCGGTGAAGTGATGTATGTCGATCAGCATCTCTCTGAACTGGCCGATAATATCCGTCATAAAAACTTGCCAGCGATTAATGTGGCTGTAATTGCTGCAACTGCGATTACTGAAGACGGTCAGATTATTCCGACAGGCTCTTGCGGAAATTCTGCAAATTTCATCGAAATGGCAGATCGGGTCATTATTGAAATTGATATGACGATTAATCCCGCGCTAGAAGGTGTTCACGATATCTATGTACCTCAAGCGCGCCCAAACCGCGAGCCAATTCCTCTGACTCGAGCCAGTGACAAAATTGGAACAATCGGGATTCATGTTGCACCTGAAAAAATTTCTGCGATTGTCATCAATGAGATTCCAGACACTTCCTTTGGCATGGACGAACCGGATCAAGAAACGCTGGCGATTGCCAGTCACCTGATTCATTTCTTTGAACAGGAAGTGGCAGCAGGGCGTTTACCTGAAAATCTGGGGCCGCTGCAATCCGGTGTGGGCTCCGTGGCCAATGCGGTCTTTGCCGGCTTCGAACATTCCAATTTCAATAATCTGGAAATGTATTCTGAAGTCTTGCAGGATTGCACTTTCCAGCTTATCGATTCAGGCAAGATGACCTTTGCTTCAGGTTGCTCCATGACCCTGACCGATGACTGTGCCGCACGAGTGATGAACAATTTTGATCGATACAAAGATAAAATTGTCTTGCGTCCACAGGAACTTTCCAATAATCCTGAACTGATTCGCCGTCTCGGGATTATTGCGATTAATACAGCACTTGAGTTTGATATTTACGGAAATGTGAATTCAACCCATGTTACTGGAACCAAGATGATGAACGGCATTGGAGGCTCGGGAGATTTTACCCGTCATGCGCATATTGCCATCTTTGTGACCAAATCCTATGCCAAAGGTGGTGCGATTTCTTCAGTCGTTCCCCTAGTCAGCCATACCGACCATACCGATCATGATGTTGATATTCTGGTGACTGAGCAAGGTTTGGCAGATCTGCGTGGTTTGGCACCGCGTGAACGTGCCCGCAAGATTATCGATATCTGTGCTCATCCAGATTACCGTGATAGTTTAAATTATTATTTTGAACGTGCCTGCGCGCGTGGTGGTCAGACACCACATTTATTGAATGAAGCTTTGTCTTGGCATGCCCAATTTGAAGAAACCGGTTCAATGAAAACCGCTTAATACGTTTAATCGCGTTGATCATTAAATAAAGCCCGTTGTATACGGGCTTTATTCATTTTATTGCATTCAGTTTTTTGTCGTTTAGAGATCATTTGGATGATTTAAAAACTTTTTCCAGTACATGCCGATGTATAAATCGAAGCTTGTCTTTTACCGCTTCGGTCAGCTTGAATGGGTAGGCATCTTCCAGACCCATACAACGGTTCAACATTGGCAAACCTGGTGCTTCTTTAAATATTGGCAAAAAAGGCACCCGAACCAGCGTTGGTATTCCTGGCACAGGCCTATCCTATTCCAAGCACCAGCCCTATAAAAACAGAGTTGGCAACCAAAAAAATCCTGCTCAGGAACAACAACCACTCTATACATCAAATACCGAACAACCCAAATCGAATGTCTGGATTTGGGTAATTTTTGGATTATTTTGTTTTATTGTCGGGGCTATTATTTTTTAAATTTACCCATTCTTTGCACCCATAACATTCATTCCTATAGGCAAAATTTAATTCATTCATTACTATGGAAAGATGTTAAATACAATAAAGGCTGCCGCTGATGTCTGATCATGACAGTACTCTGGATTATGATGAAAATGATTTAATCGATTCTCCCTTGTCTCAAATTTTACAAGAGGATAATGAGCAAATTGAAGTTCTAATTTATCGATTACCTGATAGTGACTGGACACTGGAAGTGGTAAACCAAAATGGTACTTCTACGGTATGGGATGAAACATTCCCATCAGATCAGGAAGCTCTATCTGTCGCTTTAGATGGAATTAAAGCCGCAGGCGGTATTAAGGCCTTTTCAGAAATCAGTGACCTTGAAGCAAAGAACAATATTTTTCCTGAATCCCTTACTCGCCATTAAAAATGAAGCTGCTGGCTTGGATCTGAATAAATATTTTCTGGATTCTAGAACCTGTCGCGATTATAGGTTCACTTCAACCCAAACCCATCTAGGGTTGAAGGGTTAAAATTTTCATCAAACATAAACTCATTTGCTCGCTCTTTTCTTAATGTCGCCAAGGCATAAAAGAAACATTTCTCACATAACTGCAATTCATATCTTTCCCCGTCATGCTTGGAACCATAGCCCCAATGCGCCGATAAAGTGCCAAACTCCAGTTTCGTTGATTGGTTGCATACATCACATTGAACCGTACCGGGTTTGTCGGAGACCACTTTTCTTGAGAGAATGTCCCGATGAAAAAAGTAAAATACACCCCTGAAATCAGAGATAGAGCGGTTCAATTATTGATTGAATCTGAAAAAGATTATCCTTCTACTTGGGCTGCAATCACAGCTATTGCACCTAAGATTGGCTGTACTCCTGAAACATTGCGTGTTTGGTATTTAAAGCATATGGATCAACTAAATCCTGCCAAAGTACAACAGATATCTGACCAAGAAAAAATGAAGCAAATGGAACGTGAAATTAAAGAATTAAAACGTGCCAATGAAATTCTACGTAAAGCAGCCGCTTTTTTCGCCCAGGCGGAGCTCGACCGCCCACACAAATAATGGTGGATTTTATCCAGAACAATAAAGATCGA
>NZ_SJNS01000026.1:0-29084 GCF_004331005.1 Acinetobacter sp. ANC 5045
CCAATGTTTTGCATGCTTGGCCAGAAAAATGAGTCGTTCTCGCTGTTCTAAACTAAGTGGTACAGAAACAATTCGAGGCATGTGTGAACATCTGTTAACTAAAAAAACTTTTTCGCATGATTAGTTATTTTTGTCAACTTAATTTAAAACACTCTTTTAGTGCTTTTAATGAAATTTCATGAGATGGGCTCGCTACAATATTTATAAGATTATTGAAAGTTAAATCATTTATGCTGCCATGAATAATTTCGTTCACTAAACCTTGTGCAAGAAATTTCTTTGGATGAGAGCCTAGGGATGCTTGTGGACAACCTATCTCATAGGAACTATATGGCAATTGGACTACTTGATTTAAAATATCACGCCCCCATTCTAATTGACTTTCTGTACAATCAGTTCTAAAGACTAAGATCATGTTTGCTAGTGCACTAAAAGCGTTTTGTTTCATTCTTCTAATTGCATATGAGCCATTATCTATATCGCAAGCATCAAGAAATAAGCTTTCTTCTTCTACAGTTTTTAAGAATTCAATAACTGAATCTATGGTGTAGTTATTTTGGATTGTATTAGCTTGTAATGATTTCTCAGCCCAATATGTAATGTTGGAACATATTGCGAATTCATTTCTTTGCTTCTGTTCTTTCGACTCAGCTTGCTTTTTATTCTGAGGGTGATCAAAGTAGCAAGAAAATCGATTTTCATCAATTTTTTGGCAAGAGTAATTCTCAGTATTAACATACTCAGCATAATAATTAGCTCGTTCTTCTAAAATATTGATACAAGATTCATCGGTCTCCTCATGCTTAAAATTAAAAGGAAGATTAGTTTTAAATTTCGATAATTTATCTTTAATAATTTCCTGAAATTCAGGACTTATAAAGTAATTTTTTAAAAAACACTCTATATATAATTTATGACCTTTTCTATTGTAGTTGTTTTTAACAGCTTCAATATCTTTTTGATATTTTGACTCACCTTGAAAAGATATTAAAGTTGTACTAGGTTCCTGTAAGTCTTGCTGGAAACGATACTTATCTAACTCTAAAATTTTAAAATTAGTGACAATTGGAAATATAGAATTAGAAACAACTTGCCTATTTAGGGCTAAAACACTTACTACACCAAGAATTGCTACTGATTCATGCCCTAAAGTAATTTTTTGAATAAGTTCTTCAAAATTTCGCCCTTGCTCTAGTTGTTCAAAGCACCAGTTTTCTAAGACCATATAGGCCGATGAAATGGCATTATTTATCCAAACAGGTTTTTTCCAGATATATTGCTTTTCATTTCCCCAAAATTCTTGTACGCCCCAAGGAAATTCAATAGTAGTTGGTAGAGGTGCTTGTTCAGAAAGTTCACATAGATGTTTCCATGCTTGAATAGCATGGTTAGATAGATCACGTATGAGCTGTAATCCATTATCTTCCGCATACTTCAATAATGAAAAAAATGGCTCCTTTAAAGGTGAGCTAGGATAAAAGTATCTAGATTCATATTTAATTGATAAGTTGTCCCAATCATGACTCTGAATCTGTTGATATGGTGCTTGATTAAAAAATAAAGCACGACGATCAATCTTTAATTGTTCTTCTTTAGTCCTTTCATTTTCAGGTTTAGCTAATAACTCCTGAAAATATTGATGGGTTCTTTGATGTTCCCTTTCTTCACGTGCTATATGTTCTTTAGGTAGTTCATCTAATAAAAATTTTAGCGTTAAATCAGCAAGTAATTTTGGATGATGTTGTGAAATAATAGAGGAAGCGCCTATGATATGTTTATAAATTTCTCTAGATAATTCAGATTCCGAAAGCAAAAAGTTTAAGTATCTTTCCGTATAAGTTGGATTTGATTGTATTGAAACCAAAATTAGATTAATTAGACTAAACTTAAAATCTTTTAAGTTAACTATTTGCTCCCAATCATTAGCTCTCTCTTTTTGAGAAACTTTTAAAAGCCAATCGACTGATACATCCAAAATCATTTTAGACATTTGATTTGAAGGTACATGAATACCTACATATTGCCAAACCTCAAAAATTTTTAAAATTTGAGGATATAATCGATGTGGAGTATTTGGTATTAATTTAAAAACATATTCTAAAAGTGTTCGCCATAAGAATGCATCAGATGGCCAGGGATGTTGAATCGCTAATTGTAATTGATCAGGCTGTTGCAAGAATATCGGATTTGCCTTAGTTTTCTCGGCTTGAAACCATGTTAATAACTTATTAAAAAGATCGAAATCCTTTTCTCGCAAAGTTTGTGTATATCCACTACTCAACTCAATAAATTTCGGATGTCCTATTGGTCCAATTATCCATGCTCTTAACCATTGTGATCTGAGTTGTTGAAATTTTGGATTAGCTAAATGACTTACCCACTGATCATCAATAAACTCTCGTTGAGCAAGTAATTCTACAACCCTACTTATATAAGGAGGTTGTCCAAAGCTTTCTATTTTATTTAACCAGTTTTGTTCTTCTTCTAAAAGAAGATAAAGTAATGACCACTCATAAAATATGTCATGTGTAAAATCAACAGCAGAACTTTTAGAGTTTACATGGATGATACCATCTACCACCAAGCTATCTAAAGTATCGATAGGCTGAATCTCTCTACGTTTGACACTATTGCTAAGGCTTTGAGATTTAAGTTCAGAAAGCCTTTTTAAAAAATCCTGTCGATTGTAAGTAGATTGACCAGTCTCATTAAATCCGCCTCGTTTCCACCAAGCATCTATTAATTCTAGTTCTGACTCAGGTTCAAAATTATTAGCTTTTAAGCTTGTTACAACTTTCGTAAAAAATGGGCGTCTAATGATTTCTTTGACTTTACTATCACTGAATAATAACTGCTGAATACTTGGAATTTTTTGAGCTAATGCATAACATTCATCATCATTTAAAAGTTCTACGTTAATAGTTTGGATATTAATATTCTTTAAAAGAGCACCGATCCACACTTTTAATGGTTCAAGCCCTGTATCTCTTAAAGTGGCAACGATTTTCCAATTGGCTAAATTATCATTATTAAAAATTGAACGAATTAAATCTTCAATAATTGGTTTACTGTTTTCACTAACTCTGTCTATACCATCAATAAAGACAATTGGAGTTCCCCCAGTAGCTTCTAAACTGATTAGCCACTCTGAAATTGAAAAACTCGGCAGTCCAACTCTAGATAGATACTCTAACCAATTATTACTACCCGTAAGTTGATCTGATTTAATAAATAAAAATGGTGAATTATAAGCTTTTGACTCAGCGATTTGTCTTAATAGAACTGATTTACCTGTACCTGACAAACCAGTAATTTGTATAAATCTGCCTGAATTTAGTTTATCTTCAAACTCGTTGTGTAATATAGGTCTAGATAACTCTACTCCATCAATCATCTTCGAAACTAATTCCAAACTTTGTTGACTAAGATCTTTAATTTTTTGTACTTCTGGAATATATAATCTTTGATCAAAGACCTTGCATTCAAAAAAATCATTGATTTCACTGAAATTTAAAGTATCAAGGCTTTCTGCTCCAATATCATTATGATTTTCATTATGAATAATAAGTGCTTTTGCTGTCGGGTACTTTTCATGATGTGTAAAAACTACAGAGCCTGAAATCCCATCAAAATTATATTCTTTTTCTATTAAGTTTGGTATTGGGTTTGAATGTAAATTGTAATATATAAGTGTATCAATAACTCTCGGCGTATCAAAGACTAAGCTAGTCACTCCTGATTCTAAACTATTAAAACCAAAAGTTACGTAGCTGTCACTACTACTTTTTCCATTTATGATTAGTTTATCAGTAGCATGATCAATTACACTTACGATTACTAAATCTTTTGTTTTCTCATAATAGATTTTTTCTATTTGAAGAGTAGCCTTATCATTGTTTTTTAATAATTTAATATCTTTTATATCAAATTCTTTAGGACAGGCTCTGCAACATCCATCCACTTTTCTCTGGTATAAGTCACAGCTTTTTTTTTGGTCACAAATGCTATGTTTAGATGTAATAACAAAAGACTTCTCATTATCAAATGACTTGAAAAAATATCCACTGGATTTATCTGTCAGTGTGTGAACTTGTATTAGATTATTTGTATTCATAGCAAAGTGTATTCACGCCATTAGTCGGATATGATTCATTAATACTAAAACCTAGTTTTTTAAAATCATTAATTTTTTCCAATAGACTAGGATTATTTGAGCTTAAATGAATAGTTGGGGTATTATCTAAACTTAGTATTCTAGCTAATGTCATATTATTAGGGTGATAATGCTTTTCATTGTTTGCACACAATATATAGTTAGTCTTTCCCAAAAGGCTTAATGATTCAATATTTGTATTTCGGTCACTTCCATGATGAGATATTTTTACCATATCAAATTGTTGATTATTAAAACCTAAAATATTCAACCCTTCAATCACATCTTCAGCATGAGCATCCCCTAAAAAAAGCCCAGAGAAAGATCCGTATTGAATGACTAATCCTATACTTGATTTATTAGTAATAGATGGATCTTTTACGAAAACATCTTGACCAGATTGAATTTTTTGTAAAGCCTCCTCAGGCTTTATTTCTTCAGTCTTCGAACTTGAGATCTGTTTTTGCCTTCTCTTTTTTTCTTCTCTTTCTTTTTGAACATTGGCATCATTTAGCATGTATTCTAGAGCTTCAGCCGTTGGCGTTATCGCAGTTAACGTAATATCATTAATCATTAATGGACTAGAATCTCTTGTTAAACATAGAGTTTTAATTCCTCGTTCTGCCAACAATCTTTGCTTAAGAGCATTATCTTGGTTATATGAAATTTGTTTTTGTGAATTTTTTATAATGTCAGGAATATCTTGAAGACTATTAAAAATAATAGTGTCTAACTTAACACCTTCATCGATCAATGACTCAAACCCACCAATGTGATCGTCATCATTATGAGTGACTATAGCTAAGTCAATCTTTTGCTCAGGATCTAGAAGTTGTCTTAAACAATTATGAACATTTCTGCGAGTAAGAAATGGTTTATAAGGTCCACAGTCTATTAAAATTTTCGTATGCTCAAAATCCAGTAGAATACAATCACCATGACCAGCATCTATTACATGAATCTTTAACATTTAATATTTCTATAAAAAATAATGATTTATAGGTATTTTATCTATTTCGATCAAAAATGGAATCAATTTCTTAACAAAGTTCATGAAGTTAATTTGATCATATTTAAGAAAATTTGAATTAACCATTTGTTTTATATAAAATAACTTTTGCATTAATTATGAACTTAATTATAGGTAAACATAAGTTAAATAAATAACACCTGCTAATTTGTTCATTATTTCTGATATAGATTAAATCAGGTTTTATTATCTGTCAAATTAGTAATGCACTTTTATGTTTGCTTCAGTTAAATAGGTTTTCTTTAAGGTCTTATTCTATAAAAAGAAAGGTCTACATTTTAAGACACTAAATCAAATGGCAGAAGATTTTTACAAGTCGGCTGACTAGAATCTCACAAGTGAATGTCTCCTGCTATTTCAGCACACATCAATGTTAATTATGTTTAAATTTCAACCCTCCCATTTTTCAACTAGCTCAGGTTATAATGATGGCCTCCAAAAATATGGTTTATCTATTATGAATGCCTCCAATGATCCTCTACACGGCAAAAAACTTGCTGACATTTTGGATGAGTTATTGGATTACTATGGTGGCTTTGAAGGCTTAAGTCGTAAAATTGAAATTAGATGTTTTTGTATAGATCCAAGTGTTAAGTCATCATTACGGTTTTTACGTACCACACCATGGGCACGTGAAAAAGTTGAAAGCTTATATTTGTATGTCTTACGTCAAAAAGCCAAACAAAAATCGTAGCTATCAAAACTCAGCATAATATTTTATACCAAACAGTAAACTAAACTTATTGAATAGCCAATGATTTTGTAGACATCTTTTAATTAGTGGTGGACTGCCACCACTCTCCTGGCAAAATTTAGTCTATATCCCTATGGTTTATTTAAAAACTTATTTTCTATCTTTACTAGGCTGTATGATCAAAATCATACTGGCACTCAACACTGTAAATTTGAGAATGAATCTGTACGTACAGACTCATTCTCTATCGATAAAGATATTAGAAATAGCTACATAGAGTTTATTTCTAGCTTATTCAAATTAGGCTTTACTATGGATGAACAATAATTTTTACAGCAGACTCATTATTATGAATCAGCGTTTCAAAGCCTTTAGAAACAAGATCATCTAATGCAATACGTTGGGTAATAAAAGGTTCTAGATTAATCTTACCTTGCTCGACTAAACGGATGGTTTCCTGATGGTCATTGACATAAGCAATCGTTCCACGAATATCGAGCTCTTTCATGACCACACTATGCACATTAATTGTGGCAGGATGGCTCCAAATAGAAACGATAACGACTACACCAGTTGGTTTCATTGCTGCAACGAGTGTATCCATGACTTTATTGACACTACTACATTCAAAAGCGACATCTACACCGCGGTCTTCTGTAATTTTCATTACCTCAGCAACTACATCAACCTTAGATGGGTCTAGTACATAATCGGCAACACCCGCTTCTATCGCTTTTTCTTTACGTTTTGCACTCAGTTCAGTAATGATAACCGTGAGACCTTTAGCCTTTAAAATAGCAGATAAAAGTAAGCCTATTGGGCCTGCTCCACCAACCAGTGCGATATCGCCAGCTTTTGCGCCGCTTCTGACATAGGCATGATGACCGACAGATAAAGGTTCTATCAATGCTGCTTGGTCTAAAGGAATATCATTTGAAATAGGATGTACCCAACGCCGCTGAACTGCAATTTTTTCAGAAAGACCACCACCGCGTCCGCCTAAACCAATAAAGTTCATATTTTTTGATAAATGATACTTATCATTGGGGCCAGTCGGCACATCGTCAGCAATAATGTAGGGTTCAACTACGACATGTTGCCCAATTTGGATATCATCTACACCCTCTCCAACTGCATAAACCACGCCTGAAAATTCATGTCCCATTGTTACAGGTGCAGATTCTCCCGAAATTGGGTGTGGGTGACCACAAGGTGGAATAAAAATAGGGCCTTCCATGAATTCATGTAAATCTGTACCGCAAATACCACACCACGCAACTTGAATTCCAACTGTGCCTGGAAGTACTTTCGGTTCAGGGATATCTTCAATTCGAATATCCCCTCGGTCATAAAAACGAGCTGCTTTCATTGTGTATTCCTTATGTTGATATTAACGGTAAACCATTCCACCATCTGTCAAAATAGACTGACCTGTAATATAGTTTGCATCCTCGCTGGCTAAAAATGCAACTAATGCAGCCACGTCATCTGGTGTTTCAGCACGTCCTAAAGCAATACCATCTACATATTTTTTATACGTTTGACCAATTGGTGCACCTGTAATTTCAGAGAACCGCTGATCTATTTCGACCCACATGTCTGTACCAACAACACCCGGACAATAACTATTTACAGTAATTTTAGCACTGGCATATTCTTTAGCCGCAGCTTGCGTCAATGCACGAACTGCAAATTTAGTTGCCGAATAAACACCGAGCAAAGCAAAACCTTCATGACCTGCTATTGAGCATGCATTAATAATTTTTCCAGCCTGTTGGCGTTGTTTAAATTTATTTGCTGCGGCTTGAATCCCCCAAAGTACACCACCGACATTGATGTTCATAATTTGGTTAAATTCACTCGGCGTTACTTCTGCCAAAGCTTTGACTTGTGCAATACCTGCATTATTAATCATGATATCAAAGCCATTAAGTGTCGATTCTGCATGATTAATAGCGTCACTAATTTGTATTGGATCTGAAATATCCGCAATAAATGTGGTGGCTTTTACGCCAAAGGCTTCAACCTCTTGTTGAACAGTATTTAACTTTTCTTGGTGAAGATCGACCAATCCAATATGAACACCTTCTTGTGCTAAACGTAAGGCAATACCGCGTCCAATACCTTGTGCCGCACCCGTAATTAATGCAACTTTATTGTTTAAACCTCTAGGCATGTTGCGACTCCTTAGATATGAATTGCACGTTGCATCGCAGACAAGACCGACTCATGCATCGCCTCAGATAAAGTAGGATGAGGGAAAATGACCTGTGCTAAGCTTTCATCGGTTGCTTCTAGATATTTTGCGATCGCAAAACCTTGGATGTGTTCGGTGACTTCATGCCCAACCATGTGAGCACCCAACAATTCACCTGTTTCCTGACTAAAAATGGTTTTAACAAATCCTGCGCTATCGCCCAAAGCCAATGCCTTACCATTGGCTTGCAAAGGAAACTTACCCACATTGATATTCAAGCCCGCAGCTTTCGCTTTCTGTTCTGTCAAACCAATACTGGCCACTTGCGGATGGGTAAAAATACAGCCCGGAATTTGTGTACGATCTAAAGCATGTACATGACTTAGGCCTGCAATTTTCTCCACACAAAGAATGGCTTCATGACTGGCTTTGTGTGCCAAACACGGTGCGCCTGCGACATCACCAATTGCATAAATGCCCACTACATTGGTTTTACACCATGAGTCGACTTTAATAAAACCATTCTCAAATTCAATTCCCAAAGCTTCTAGGCCAAGATTTTCAGCATTTGGTTTCACGCCAATAGCTGAAAGCACCTTTTCAACAGTAATGATTTGTACACCTGTGGCAGTTTCAATATGACAATGTACTTGAGCCTGATCAGTTTCTATTTTTTTTACAGTCGCTTCGGTTAAAACCTGCATACCCTGCTGTTCAAATTGCTTTTGTACATACTTCGCAACCTCAATGTCTTCGCTAGGAAGAATCTGCTTTGCAATATCAACCAAGGTGACTTGGCAGCCTAAGTCTTGGTATAGGCTTGCAAACTCACTGCCTATAGCACCCGAACCAATGACTAGTAAAGATTTTGGTAATTGTTCTGGAACTAAAGCCTCTTTATAACTCCAGACCTGATAGCCATCTACAGGAATATGAGGCAAATTGGCCGCACGTGCGCCTGTTGCGACAATAATATGCGGTGCAGAAATCTGCTGTTTTTGACCATTCGCATCTGAAAGCTCTAATTGCTCTTTGGCAATAAACTGGGCTGCTGCGTTAAAAACAGTGATTTGATTTTTTTTCAATAGTTGACCGATACCTTGCACCAGTTGCTCAGAAACCTGTCTGCTATGATGGACCAGTTTTTGAATGTCAAAATCAATCGCGTTAAGAGTAAAGCCAAACTGCCCTGCATGTTTGAACTGCTGTGCAAGCGCAGCCCCGCTCAATAATGCCTTTGTTGGAATGCATCCCCAATTAAGACACACTCCGCCTAAGTGTTGTTTTTCAACGATTGCAGTTTTTAATCCCAGTTGCGCTGCGCGAATCGCAGCGACATATCCTCCAGGACCAGCACCAATAACCACAAGATCAAATTGTGTATCTGACATGGCTATTCCTCCTACACCAAAATTAATGCAGGATTTTCGACAAACTGCTTCAATGCCGATAAGAATTGAGCACCCAACGCACCATCAATGACACGATGATCACAAGACAATGTTGCGGTCACCATTTCACGAACAACAACCTCATCATTTTCAACGACAGCACGTTTCTCTGCTGCACCTAAGGCTAGAATTGCACCTTGAGGCGGGTTAATAATGGCATCAAACTGTTGAATACCAAGCATGCCTAAATTGGAAATACTGAAACTGCCCCCTTGAAACTCATCAGGTGCCAATTTTCCAGTTTTGGCACGTGTCACCAGATCACGCATATCATTGGAAATTTGCGCCAAAGATTTACGGTTCGCTGCTTTAATAATTGGCGTGATCAGTCCATTTTCGATGGCTACAGCAACCGAAATATCAGCCTGTTCAAACTGTAAAATCTGCTGATTCTCTTCATCAAACTGAACATTAACTTGTGGAACTTTAATCAGTGCAGCAGCAGCAGCTTTAATCAGCATATCGTTAATGGACAGTTTGACTTGCGGTACAGTACTGTTAATTTGCTGACGCAAAGCCTGAACCGACTCAACATTTAAGTCTATCGTTAAGCGAAAATGTGGTGCATTGCGTTTTGCCGCTTGTAGCCGTGCAGCGATTGCTTTACGCATACCATTCATAGCTACGGTGGTGAATTTTGCTGACTCTGTTGGATACGCATACTCAGTATGTTGAGCTTGTACAGGGTTTTCACGTTGATATACAGCTTCAACATCTTCCTTACAGACTCGTCCACGTGAACCCGATACACGACAATCATGCAAATTAATGCCCCATTGTTTTGCCAAACGGCGAGCAACAGGTGTTGCTAGAACATCACTATCATCTGCTTTAGATTTCGCGGCTTTCGTGCTGGCTTGATGACGTACATCTGGCCAAGAACCACCAGCAGCATGAACTGCGGCCTGAATATCTTGAACACTGATACGGCCTTCACGTCCAGAACCTGTAATCTGAGCCAAGTTTACATTATGCTTTTCAGCCAATTTCAAGGCATGTGGCGTTGCAAAAATATCATCGCTTTGTTGGTAGCCTTGTAACTCATCAGGAATAGAATATCCGCCCTGAGTCACCGCTTTTGATCCATTACCAACACTGTTCTGTTTAGGAGCAGCTTGTACTTTGGTTTCAACTTGAGCCACATCGACTTTTTCAGGAACCGCTGCTACCGCTTTATTTTCAGTTACAGCAGGTGTTCCACCTAAGGACTGTGCAAATGCTTCAACTTCTGCATCGGAAACTTGGGCGTCTGCACAAATTGCAATGACTCCTCCTACGACAAGGGTATCACCATCTTTAGCAATAATTTTTCGTAGCAAGCCATCGAAAGGCGCTTCTAGAACATTGACGATTTTTGTGGTTTCAATTTCACAAATTTCCTGTCCTTTACTAAATTGCGTACCTTCCTGAATCAGCCATTGGGCAATCGTGCCCTCTTCCATGGACAAACCCCATTTTGGGATTTCTAAGGTTTTAATTTCGCTCATCCTAAGCCTCCAACGTCTTACGTACAGCTTGTTCGATGCGTTCTACACTAGGTAGCCATTCTTTTTCTAATACGGGTGAAAATGGTACGGGTGAGTGTGGTGGAGTGACTAACTCGATTGGTGCTTTAAGAAAATGAAAGCCTTTCTGTGCAATGAGTGCAGCCACATCATGTCCGAAACCACAACGCGCTGCAGATTCATCTACAATCACCACACGGCCTGTTGAAGCCACTGACTCTAAAATACCGTCTTCATCCAATGGAGAAATGGTTCTAGGGTCAACCACTTCAACCGAAATTCCTTCTTTTGCGAGCTTGTCAGCAACGTCATTAGCACGATGCACCATCAAGCTTAAGGCAATAATGGTGATATCTGTGCCCTCACGGGTGTAATTTGCGACACCAAAAGGAATAGTGTAGGCCTCATCTGGCACTTCGCCCTTAATGTCGTACAACAACTTGTGCTCACAAAAGACTACTGGATCGTCATCTCGAATGGCTTGAATCAACAACCCTTTCACATCATAGGCACTTGAAGGCACCACCACTTTTAAACCAGGCACTGAGGCAAACACGTTATATGGCGACTGAGAATGCTGCGCTGCTGCGGAAAAACCTGCACCGATCATGCCTCGTACAACGAGTGGCGCTTTGGCTTTGCCACCAAACATATAGCGGAATTTAGCCGCTTGGTTATACAGCATGTCATAACACACGCCGTAAAAATCCATGAACATTAAATCTGCCACAGGTCTTAAACCCGTTGCAGCAGCACCTGCCGCCATACCAATAATCGCTGATTCTGTAATTGGCGTATCAATGACTCGTTCAGAACCAAATTCAGTCCATAAGCCTTTGGTTACACCAAGTACACCGCCAAAACCTTCCAGTTTATTGTCATCGGTATTTTTGCCACCATGCCCACCACGAACATCTTCACCGACCACAATGACACTTGAGTCTCGGCGCATTTCTAATTCAATTGCTTCTTTAATCGCATTTCGATAACTTTTATTTGGCATTTTTCTACTATTCCTTTAGTAAGAGACGTAAACATCAGTAAGTAACTGAGAGACTTCTGGGTACTTAGCTGCACGTGCTTTTGCAACGGCATCGTCTACATTGGCTTTAGACTGGGCATCAATCGCATCCATTTTGGCTTCGTCAATTTTATCCTTGACTTTTTCACGGAATATTTTCAATGGGTCTTTATGTTCTTTGACATAATCCAGTTCTTCTTTGGAACGAATAAGCCCCGGATCACCTTCAAAATGTCCATAAAAACGGTTGGTTACTGTTTCAATCACACTCGGGCCTTCACCACGGCGGGCACGTTCAATGGCTTTTTGTGCAACTTCATACACAGCAAAAAAGTCTGTTCCATCTACTTTTTCAGCGGGTAAGCCAAAACCTGCTGCTCGGCCTGCAATGTCTTTACTGCCTACGGCATAATCATGTGCAGTACCTTCACCAAAACCGTTATTTTCAAAAACAAAAATGACAGGAAGCTTTAACACAACAGCCATATTAATGGCTTCAAAAGTTAAGCCCTGATTTGAACCGCCGTCACCAGTAAAAGATAGACCAATCCCACCATTTTTGAGTGTTTTAGCACTTAAAGCTGCCCCAATAGCCAAAGGTGGACCACCACCTACAATACCGTTTGCACCGAGCATGCCTTTATCTAAATCCGCAATGTGCATTGAGCCGCCTTTACCACGACACAAACCATCATCTTTGCCAAAAATTTCTAGCATCATGGCGTGAATGTCACAGCCCTTTGCAATACAATGTCCGTGACCACGATGTGTTGAGGTAATGAAGTCCTTATCTGTTAAATTTTCACAGATCCCTACGGCAACAGCTTCCTCACCGCTATAAAGATGGATGAAACCTGGGATATCACCTGTATTGTTTTCATCGTGAAGTCTATCCTCAAATTCACGAATGTCGCGCATTCTTTTGTATGCTGCTAGCAATTGCTCTTCCGTTAATTGCATATCTTTGTTCCTTATTTACCACGCTTAAAAGAAAATCCCAAATTGAATAACTGGATTTTTAAATCGTATATTTATATAAGAATATTTTCATTTAATTTCATATTAGACTAAAAAAATATAATGCATAAAAACATAAGATAAACATTAAAAACAATGGTTTATAAAATTAAGAAATTTGTAAATTTTTTAATATTATTCAGCTATATACAAAAACAAACCTTTAACCAACCTTTGTTTTATATGATAAGTTTTTTGCCCTGTTTTAATATTATTAATGCATTTAAAGCAGCTTATTTAATATCAGGCTCAATATTAATTATTTTAAACGACGGAGTGTTTGAAATGGATTTAAATAACCCAGTATTAACTGGAAAGAAGCTACGTGGCGCTAAAAAAATGGCGCGTATTCCAATTAAAGTTGTTCCAACGGAAACGATACCGAAAAAGCCAGAATGGATCCGGACTAAAATTAGTCGACCTGAGGAAGTCCAAATCATTAAGGATTTATTAAGACAACAAAAACTACATACCGTTTGCGAAGAAGCAGCTTGTCCTAACTTGCCGCAATGTTTCGGTAGTGGAACAGCAACATTCATGATTATGGGAGATATCTGTACTCGACGCTGTCCATTCTGTGATGTCTCGCATGGCCGTCCTAATATCCTAGATCCTAATGAGCCAAAGCATCTGGCTGAAACAGTCAAGAATCTAAACTTAAAGTATGTTGTGATTACTTCTGTTGATCGAGACGACTTAAAAGATGGCGGTGCACAGCATTTTGCAGATTGCATTCGAGAAATTCGTCAAACTAGTCCAGACACTTTGATTGAAGTTTTGGTTCCTGATTTTCGTGGTCGCGCAGATATTGCACTTAAAATTCTGAGCCAAAACCCACCCGATGTCTTTAATCACAATATTGAAACCGTGCCACGCCTGTATAAAGCCATGCGACCAGGCGCTGACTATCAGCATTCATTGAATTTACTCAAAAAATTTAAACACTACTGTCCCGACATTCCAACCAAATGCGGTTTGATGGTCGGTTTAGGAGAAGTCGAGGCTGAGGTTATTGTGTTATTAAATGATTTGAAAGATTATCAAGTGGACTATGTCACAATCGGTCAATACTTACAGCCATCTAAATCTCATGCGCCAATTCATCGTTTTGTTACGTTGCAAGAGTTTAAGCATTATCAAACACATAGAGAGCGCTTAGCGTTTAAAAATATTTGGAGTGCGCCATTAGTACGATCAAGTTATTTTGCAGACCGTCAGTATCATGGTGAAGCTGTGCCTAGCCCTTACATGAGCGAATGAATTTTCATCCTATTTACGTTTATTAACATTTCAGATGGAAATAGCCATTTTCAGCTCATAAGAACACTTTTAAAGTAACTCAAGGACTGGTAAAGCCATAAGATATGATTTAACCAAGCAAAGATAAAAGCATTTAAAATTGAAGCAAGAAGAAATGACGTAAATGACTATAAATTTGGAAACTCATTTCTAAAATTTAAAAATATTACAGTCTCATCATAAAGGAATATGATATGAACCTGTTCAATACAGCACCTGCAAAAAAGCTGCAAACAACCCATTTAATTAATCAAACTACTGTGCATGCTGCCCCTGTTTTAGCATTGCCTCAAGAAGATAAAACGTCTTTATTCCGCCGTTCTATTCAGCATAATTATGCAGATTTACTCAAAATAGCAAATGATTCAGATATGGCGATTGGTCTTACAGATCATCACGGGACTCTCTTGTGGACATGGAGTAGTTCAGCGATGCTTTCTTCTGCTGAACAAGTTCATTTTATTGAGGGCGGACATTGGTCTACACAGGCAGTTGGAACCAATGCGATTGGTATGGTGTTAAACAGCCAAATATCAAGTTGCGTCTATTCTCATGAAAACCAAATGGACAGTGTTAGAGATTGGGTTTGTTATGCCGCACCGATTTGGGACCCAACATCGGGACAATTTCACGGCATTATTAACCTTTCTACAAAATATAAAAAACATACGCCTTTAGGGTTGCTCGCAGTTGAACGCTGTGCAGATTTAATACAGCGTGCCATAAAATTTGAGCAGCAAAATTTTTTGTACATTAAAGCGCTAGGTTCACCTTGGGTTCAATTTAATGGGCAAACTTTAAACTTGAGTCACCGTCAAATTGAAATACTTTGCATTTTAGCTTTGAATCCCCATGGAATTGGCTTAGAAGAGTTACACTATGCCCTTTATGGTGAGCGTAGTGTCAGCCTAAAAACCCTAAAGGCTGAGCTTTCACAACTTCGTAGCCTATTACCTCATTCAATTGAAGCTCGCATTTATAGGCTTAGCTGTGAAGTCCAATGTGATTTTTTACGTGCTGAACAATCATTAAATGCAAATCTTATTTCCAGTACATTCTCACTATATAAAGGTAGCTTTCTCTCTAAATCAGAAAGCCCTTTACTCAGCACTTGGAGACATTGTTTTGATGCCCGTTTGAGCCAGTTGATCTATCAAATAAAGGATATCGATCAATTATTAAGAATTATTGGACAAACACATGACCGAATTGATGCGGTACAGCGTTTATTAGAGTTATTACCACAGGACAGTATCCACCGTAATTATTTTTCAAATATGATTTAGATTTGATCTGTTGCTTCAACTCTAAAGTTTTATTGTGAAACAGATTGAAAAGGAAGCTTGATTTTCATACTCCTTTAATGAGAATGTACGATCAAGTCTGAACTAATACAGAATATCGCTTATAAATAAGCTTTTAGTTGTTCAAACAAGTGAGACAACCTCTTTTTGAGTAAACTTTTCTTTATCAATTTTCAGCACGTAGCGGGTATTACGCCCACCACCTTCCAGTTTATACAGCACATCGTTTTCCAAAAGCTCGGTTAGGTGACGTGTTGCTGTAGCCTTACTTACTCCAGTGAGCTTTTGATACTGTGAAGCATTAATTCCTAGAGGGAAATCATTCTCTTCGCCATTGAGTAAGCGATTTAAAACTTTATTCTGGGCTTCATTGAATTCGATATGAGAATAAGTGCTCCAAAATTTCGCTTTAGTGATCGTTCGATCAAGTCGTAGTAAAGACCTATCGATACTTTTTTCTAAGGTGTTTAAAAACCAGACCAACCACTCATTAATTGTATAAGTATCATTCTGGCATTTCTCAAGAACCTCATAATAACTACTACGATTTTCATGAATGGCCACGGACATAGCATATAAACGGATACTTTGGTGATCCATTTGAGCTAATGCTAAATCTGTAATAACACGCGTAATACGACCATTACCATCTTCAAATGGATGTAATGTCACAAACCAAAAATGAGCAAGTGCAGCTCGCAATAACGGATCAAGCATTACATCTTCTCTAGAACTATTGAACCATTCTATAAATTCATTCATTAGTCCCTGTAAATGCTCTCCACCCTCAGGTGCTTCAAAGTAAACCTTGGTAGTAGTACCATAAAGAGAACCACCAACAACCTGCATTGGTGCCTCGTTATCACGAATTTCTCCTACTTTGATTTTTTGCGCAGCATAATCAAAGCGTTCTATAGTTTGAAAAAGCCAGTTATGCCATTGTAATAAGCGCTCCATTGTTAATGGCGCATTATGATTGCTCACTGCATCCATCATGATATTGGCTAAACCTTCATTTTTATCTTTAATGGGTGCAGGATTTTCTTCTGTTACCCCTAAACGCCGAGCTAATGAGGATTTGAGTGAACGAACATTCAACTTCTCATCTTCAATGAGTGAGGATGCGACTAGATTTGTGAGCAGTGTATCTAATGGTAATGCCTCAGCTTCTGGTGATACTTTGCTCTCTCCGACTAATTGACCTATCTTCTTATGAATTAAACGTAATTTTACTGTGACAAGTGCTTCATCCCATTTAAATTTAGTCCAGTTTGCTTTTTGCCATACCCATTTTTTCATAAGCATTCCCCCTACTGCATGAGCCGATTGTAACACCTATTCGGCTCATTTAGTGAGCCATTAATTCAGTTATTCAGCTCATTTATGACGATTGACCTAATAAAACCTAGATTGTGAGCCGAATAATTGGCTTAAACAGCTCATATAGTGAGCCAAATATACAGGTTATTCGGCTCATTTACTTCTTTTAGCCATTAGGTTGGTTCTGTTAATTTTTTAATGCGATCGGGCTTTGTTGCACAAACCTATGTGTAAAGGCTTTTTCAGCGATATAATTTTCAAATGAAGAAGCCTACACCTAAAATCTATCGTACAACCAATTGGTCCTCGTATAACCAAGCTTTAATCAAGCGAGGAAATATTTCAATCTGGTTTGCTCCTAAGACGCAATGGTATGCACAACCACAAGGCAAGCACGGACGAAATCAAACTTATTCCGATACAGCGATTCAATGCTGTTTAATGATCAAATCTCTATTCCGTCTTTCTTTACGTATGGTTACTGGCTTTGTTCAAAGCCTGATTAAACTCTGTGGCTTGAATTGGACAGCGCCAGATTACTCCACCCTTTGTAGACGACAAAAGCATATTGATATTGCGATAAGCTATCAGAAAAGTCGTGATGGGTTACACCTACTCGTCGACTCTGCGGGTTTAAAATTTTTAGGTGAAGGCGAATGGAAGCGTAAAAAACATCAGCCTGAATACCGTCGGCAATCGCGTAAACTGCATATTGGTATAGATGTTGAAACACTGCAAATACGTGCCGTTCAGCTTACGACAAATAATGTCAGTGATTCACAAGTACTAGGTGATTTACTGGATCAAATTCCACTAGATGAGCGAATAGATTCTGTCTATACCGATGGCGCGTACGACACGAAGTGCTGCAGACAAGTGATTTCAGATCGTCAAACACATGCAGTAATTCCACCCAGAAAGAATGCCAAGCCCTGGAAAGATTCTAAAATAAGTTCAATAGAACGAAATGAGTTACTTCAAACGGTTAAACATTTAGGCAGAACCCTATGGAAAAATGGTCGGGTTATCACCGTCGTAGTTTGGTGGAAACCAAGATGCATTGCATCAAATTATTAGGAGATAAGCTGACGGCAAGACATTTTCAAAGTCAGGTCAATGAAATTCATGCGCGTGTGGCAGTTCTGAATAGATTTACGGAATTAGGTAGACCTCACACCCAAGTTGTCTCTTGAATTTGAATGGATTGGGGAAAACTCAGTTTTTGAATGTTTATGCAACAAAGCCCAGTCAATCTCATAGTCTAGTTTGAATAAAAACTTATCTATGTACCTTCAATTTTAAGCATGGTTTGATTCTCTCTTTTCAAATAAATGGCCATGCAATACTCAGTAAAAATAATAGCCCTAATACGGTGCAACTAATTTGCCAAAAACGCAAAGGATCTCGTTCAATGATTGCTGGTGGTTTAGAGTTTAATAATTCTTTGGAAGGATGCATTAGATTATGAATGAGTTCAGATAAGGCCTCAAAACGATGTGTCGGTTCAATACTCAGCGCTTGGCCTAAAATTTTATCTAACCATATAGGTAAATCAGGCCGATATTTCCTGATGGAATAGTATTGAACTTTTTTAAGCTGCTTTAAACTGTTACAGCGAGCTAAATCTGTCCCATAAGGTAATTGTTTGGTCAGTAAATAATAGGCCATTACCGCCAAAGAAAATTGGTCTGAATGTACAGATGGCGAATGATCAATAAAATACTCCGGTGCCATAAATGCTAAGGTTCCGAGTGGTCGATTCGCATTTTTAGGATTAATTTCGACCAGGCCTCTTACTGCTGTTGAACCATAATCAATCAGTTTAATTTTCATGGCACTTTCTGTATTTAAAACAATGATGTTTTTTGGCCGTATATCCTGATGCAGCATCTCCAGCCGGTGCATTGCATTTAAAGCCAAAGCTGTTTGTTGCAAAATTGGTAAAATCTCATCGAGATTTAAAGGCTTTTCCTGGCGATGCAGCCATTGAGCCAAAGTTTCACCCTGTAAATATTCATAACATTGGAATAAATATTTTTTCTCAGTGTTATGTGGATAACACTGCATCAGGTTGTCATGCTTCAGACGTTTTGATACCCAATCTTCGAGTTGAAATTGCTCTACGGCATACTTATCTTGCTGTAAATCTACCCCCAAAGTTTTTATAACCAAAGGCTGCTGCTGAGTATCGTGTGCCAAATACAGGCAACTGCGATGATTTTGGTGCAAAATCTTATCAATCACATAGCCTTCAAAAACTTCACCTTTACTGAGCTGTTGTGGAAATACATAATCCTGCTGAATATGAAACTGATTCAGTTCAGGCAACTGTTCTACGCGGATCACCTGGAAACTTAAGTTATCATCACTGCCCTGTTCTAAAGCTTTTTCAACTAATCTTTTGGCAAGTTGATTTAAATCTGCATCTATTAAAGTTAAATCTAATAATTGTTGATCTGTGACAAATTCATAGACCCCATCGGTCATTAGTAAAAAAATATCTTTTTCTTTGAGTTCAATATTTCGATAATCAATTTCAATACGATAATCCGCACCTAAGGCTCGACTAAGATAATGCTCTTTGGAAGACAACCAGACACGATGATCATGGGTTAGTAATTCAATTTCATGATCGCGAATGCGGTAAATACGACTATCACCAACATGAAAAACATGGGCTTGTTGCTGTTTTAAAATCAGTGCAGATAAGGTACAGACATACCCTCGGTCTTTATCAAAACGTCCTTGACTTTGTTGAGTCTGTGCATAAAGCCATGAATTGGTCGCGCGGATCACTCGTTCTGCTGAAGTCTGTGTACTCCAGGCATCTGAAGTAGAATAATAATCAGATAAAAAACTACCAACGGCTGTTTCTGCTGCAAGATGACTGACATTACTGCTACCGATTCCATCCGCTATAACACATGCAATACCTTTCTGTTTCAGCACATGTCCTTCGGGCAGATATACTCCATGGAAATCCTGGTTCTGTTGTTTAACTCCGGCAGTAGAATATTGCCCAATACTGACTTTTAATGTTTTTTTCATGCTGAAAGCTCAAAAAGGGATCTATATGATCCCTTTATAAAATGATGAATGTTAAAATTCTTTTTTAACACCAGTACGGACATGGGTGGTATAAAGTGCCAGACCTGTTAATGCCAAACCGCCCACCAGATTACCTAAAGCAACCGGCAGTTCATTCCATAGGAAGTAGTCAGCAATCGAGAAGTCACCGCCCATCATCATGGCAAATGGGAACAGGAACATGTTCACGACAGAGTGCTCAAAGCCCATGGCAAAGAACAGCATAATTGGCATCCACATGGCAATAAATTTGCCACTCACCGTAGTAGACATCATCGCGCCAATGACACCTAATGACACCATCCAGTTACACAGCATGCCACGGATAAAAATAGTCATCCAGCCGGCGAATCCGTATTCGGCATAACCTAATGTCCGCTCCTCGCCAATATGCGCAATTTTTACGCCGACAGGGTTTGGATCCGCTGCAAAACCCATGGTATAAACCGCTGCCATGAGCACCGCAACGACTAAACAGCCTGTAAAGTTCCCTACAAACACCAAGCCCCAGTTTTTTAGAATACGTCCCCATGTCACCCCTGGGCGTTTATCTAGCCATGCCAGCGGCGTAAGTACAAACACCCCAGTTAATAGGTCATAGCCCAATAAATACAACATACAAAAACCAACTGGAAACAGGAGCGCACCAATCAATGGTGATCCTGTTTGCACGGCTATGGTAATGGCAAATACCGCTGCCAAGGCCAGAATGGCCCCTGCCATAAAGGCACGAATCAATACATCACGGGTTGCCATATGCAATTTGGATTCACCCGCATCTACCACTTTTTTTGCAAACTCTGCAGGAGCAAGATATGCCATGTTGTCGTCCTCTTTTTCAATATACAGACCTGTTTTTCAAAAAAAGACGCCTAAGATCAATGAAGACCTTAGGCGCCGTTGCCTTAAATGCTTGAACAGTTAAAGGTGAATGGCGTCATTGCCATATATCTCAAAGTACAAGCAAAAGCTATGCCATAAAAAATTATTAATCTTTTAATTATTCACTGTCTTATTGAGCATAAATTTTAAAATGATGATTGGCATGATATCTGCATCATCTACTCCGCATAACAATTTGTTTAAGAATCATTTGGAGAGGATTATGATTACCCATCGTCAACAAGTAACTGACATGATCATTTCAGCGAAAGTTTTAAAATCAATTAAATGGTCAGATGTCGCCAAAGAAATAGAACTTTCTAAAGAATGGGTAACCGCTGCATGTTTAGGTCAGATGGCTTTTAATAAAGAGCAGGCAGAAAAAATCGGTCAGATTTTTGGCTTAAGTAATGAAGCTGTTGCATGGCTACAAATCGTGCCATACAAAGGTTCATTGCCGACCAGCGTGCCTACTGATCCCTTAATTTATCGCTGGTATGAAGTAGTGAGTGTTTATGGTTCGACCATTAAAGAACTGATTCATGAAGAATTCGGAGATGGGATCATGAGTGCTATTGATTTTAGTATGGATATCCAACGCGAAGAAAATCCGAATGGTGACCGGGTAAATGTCGTATTGTCTGGCAAGTTTTTACCTTATAAAACCTATTAATTTGTCTTGTCCTGAAATAGATTGACAGTATTCCACTTCAAACCGAGTTAAGCAATTAGCTCAGTTTTAGTTTGCTCATACGTCTGATTCGGGGTGTTCATATTTAAACTTAAATGTGGTCTATAGCAATTATAAATCATGATAGATTCCGCAATTAAGTGATCTAACTCCTTCATGGTTTGACATCGTGTAGTTAAAAACTCCTGCTTTAATATTCCATTAATCCGCTCTGCTAATGCATTCTGGTATGAGAAACACTGTTTCGCAAGTGCGCCATCTGTCATAGAAGGACATACCCCATAATGGCGTAATGCCACCTTTCACAAAGCAACAAGGCTTCAGAAGTTGATACGTTGTGCAGGCCATTACATTGTCCCCATTCAGAACGAACTTCGACCAGCTCACCATCCTGAATCCCGTATTTCAATGCATCATTCGAATGAATTTCACAATACGGTTCGGCACGATGTGTACTGAGATGGGCAGATAATCCAGTGCAGCTCATAGCAGGCTCATGATTTTTTCGGTCTGGGCAAATTTCTGAAAAAATAAGGTTAATTTTTCAATAGTAATCCCGGTTCGTTGAGCCACGCTTTCAATCGATGACTCTGTTGAGCTGCTGGCAAGTGCCTGCTCCAGACCTTGAGTATGTTGGGTAATAAAATCCAGATCGGTATAGCCATTTTGCTGAAGATATTGCAACAAGCCATTAAACAGCGCGACATCCTGACCTGGTAAAATGGGTAAGTGTAAATCTGCCACTTCACAGGTTGCAGTAAAGCGTGGATCAATCACCACTACAAATAAATCCCGCTCTTCTTTGGCTTTCATGATGCGCTGATAAAGCACCAGATGGCACCAGGCAGTATTGGAACCCACCAGAACCACCATTTCTGTCTGCTCAAAGTCTGTGTAGCTGGTATGTGCTGCCACAGCAGATGACATGCACAGCCTTGAATTGGTATCAATATTGGCAGTACCGAGATAACCTTTTACAAATTTGTTCACCACATAATAGTCTTCAGTCAAAAGCTGGCCGGAGACATAAAAGGCGATGCTGTCGCGCCCATACTGATCAATACATTGCTGAAATTTATTGGCAATACTTGAAATGGTATGATCCCAAGTACTTATTTGCCGCTGTTCATTTCGACCTGTCATCGGATGCAGAAGCCGGGTTTTTAGGCTAAGTGTATCGGCAAGATGACTGCCTTTAATACACAACTTGCCCAAGTTCGCCGGATGCTGAACATCGCCTTCAATCTCAACCTTTTCACCCGTCGGGGTTTGGCTTACGTGCGCAATGACGCCACAGCCTACCCCACAATAAGGACAGGTCGTCTGAGTAGTTTTTATTTGGGATTCAGTAGAGCTATGTAGTTCCATAACCGGAATACTATTCATTGCTGCTGTGCTCCTTAATCATCCAAATTCACGTGTTTCACCAAATCTCTGATATCTAGCTTTTACAGGTTTGATTTAAATTTTTTCTATGTCTCAAATGCTTTAATTCTCCCCAACCCTCCTTTAGCAAAGGAGGGAGGTTCCCCTCTTTATCCAAGAGGAGTTGGAGGAGATTTATCCGATTACCCTGCCTTTTTGAATGCAAAATCCCGACCAAAAAGCAGTTTGCTGCGGATATTGCTAATTGGTGTCTGGTCCGCAATCAGTTCTGCATACCAAGCCCCATCTTCAGTATCGCCAAATAGCACCGCACCAATGACTTTTTCCTGCTGGATGATGATCCGTTTATAAATCTGACGTTTTTCATCATTCAGCACGATATCTTCAAAATCATCCTGAGGTTCAAAATTTCCGGCCGAGAAGACATCACATCCACTGACCTTGAGTTGGGTCGGAACAGTCGGTGCCTTAAAGGTCAGTCGGCCATGTTCAGCCAGATGCGTCGCACAGATAAAGGCTTGTCCCCATAGGGGTTCAACCAATCCAAAGGTCTGACCACGATGCTCAATACATTCACCCACTGCATAAATACTCGGGTCATAGGTTTGCATGGTGTCATTCACCAGTACTCCACGATTGCAGCGCAAGCCAGCCTGTTCAGCCAGAGTTTTATTTGGTCGAATCCCGACGGCAAAAACTACCAAATCAGCATCCAGCACTGTCCCGTCTTTTAAACGCAGTTGAGTCACGTGGCCGTCTATACCGAGCAGCTCTTCGGTGTTGGCTTCAGTGATGATTCGGATGCCTTTATCTTCAATTGATTTTTTCAGCATTTGACTGGCTTTCATATCCAGTTGACGATCCATAATACGGTCCATCAGATGCAGCACAGTTACATTCATCCCCTGCTGCTTCAGTCCATAAGCTGCTTCTAGACCCAGCAACCCACCTCCAATCACGACGGCATTTTGCTTGGTTTTGCAGTAATCCAGCATGTGGTTAACATCCTGAATATCCCGGAAGCTAATCACGCCTTCAAGTTCAGCACCTGAAATTGGTGGTATAAAGGGTTTGGAACCAGTAGCGAGGATCAGACGATCATAAGCAACGATTTCACCTTTTTCGGTATGAACCTGCTTACGTGAACGGTCGATAGAGCTGGCAGCATCTCCAGCGATGAATCGAATGCCTTTTTCGGCATACCAGTCGGCTGAATGCAGCATAATTTCTGCAAAGCTTTTCTCACCAGACAATACCGGTGACAACATGATCCGATTGTAATTGCCCCATGGCTCTTCCCCAATCACGGTAATGTCATAACGATCTGGCGCCATATCCAGCAAGTCTTCCAGACAGCGCATGCCCGCCAGCCCATTTCCGACCAGTACCAGTTTTAAACGCTCTGTGTTCTGACCATTACTGGAAATATAGGTCTTTTGTGGAGTCGGACTCACCAGAACTTTGCCATTTTCAATTCGGGTTGGAAATACCAGTAATTTCTGGTCTTGCTCTTCCAGACAACGGCCGGTCACCAGACTGAAATGCTGCTTATAAATTGGGGATGCGACTACACGCTCACCTTGCAGATCACCCAGAATGCCACGTGCCATGACATTGGCCAGACTAAATGGATCTTGATTGCTGAGTGCATACACCCGCTGTTCCTGACCCACGCGAAAAATTGCAATCTGCTGATCTTCAATCAGGGCTGCCACACCGGTATTCGGGGTAATCTCATCCAGATTGCAGACTTCGTACCAGTTCAGTTCGTTCATGTCTTTTAAAATTGTCATTTTCATTCTCCCTGACTGTGGTATTTAGGCTTCAACCACTGGAATACGGTTTAAATCACGTTCAGCTTCTGTCTTTGGACGAATCTGGCCACGTACAGGCGCAAACTGAATATTCGGGTCATTCTGCTCAGCTGCTTTGGCATTGATAAAAGTCTTAAAGCGTTTGCGTACTTCAGGATCTTCAATCGCGGTGCGCCATTCATCCTGATAAGTGCCAATCACATGCTGCATACGGCTTTCCAGTTCAGCAGCAATACCCAGTGAATCATGCACAATGACATCTTTCAGATAGTCCAGCCCACCTTCCATATTGTCACGCCATACGCTGGTGCGTTGCAGACGATCTGCTGTCTGGATATAGAACATAAAGAAGCGGTCGATATATTTGATCAGTGTGGAAGTATCCAGATCCGAGGCGAGTAGTTCAGCATGGCGCGGTTTCATACCGCCATTGCCACATACATATAGATTCCAGCCTTTTTCGGTGGCAATGACACCGACATCCTTGCTCTGTGCTTCTGCACATTCACGGGTACAGCCAGATACTGCCATTTTGGTTTTATGTGGTGAACGCAGGCCTTTATAACGATTCTCCAGGAAAATCGCCAAGCCGACAGAATCATCGACTCCGAAACGGCACCAGGTACTACCCACACAAGATTTCACCGTACGTAAGGATTTGCCGTAGGCATGTCCGGATTCGAAACCGGCATTGATCAGTTTTTCCCAGATTTCAGGCAGCTGATGTACCTGTGCACCAAACATGTCAATTCGTTGTCCGCCTGTGATTTTGGTATATAGACCATAATCTTTGGCGATCTGACCGATGGTAATCAGGCCATCCGGGGTAATTTCGCCGCCTGCCACACGTGGCACAATCGAATAAGAACCATCTTTCTGGATATTGCCGAGATAGTAGTCGTTGCTATCCTGCAAACCGGCATGGCTAGGTTTTAGGACAAAGTCATTCCAACAGGATGCCAGAATATTGGCTACAGTCGGTTTGCAGATATCACAGCCCATGCCGTGCCCATGTTGCTGAATCAGGTCAGAGAATGTCTTGATCTCATGCACGCGTACCAGGTGATACAGTTCCTGACGTGAATAGGCAAAGTGTTCACACAGGTGATTGTTCACCGTGACACCCTGACGCTGTAATTCAGATTTGAGAACCTGCGTTACCAGTGGCGCACAGCCACCGCACGCTGTTGCAGCCTGCGTGCATTTTTTCAATGCACCCAATGAAGTTGCACCGCCATCAATGGCTGAACAGATATCAGCTTTAGAAACGTTATTACATGAACAGATGGTCGCACTGTCAGGCAATAAATCGATGCCACTGCCACCTGATTTGGAGGTTGACTGATCAAAGCCCGGCATGATCAGGCTTTCCGGTTGCTCCGGTACAGCCAGACCATTCAGCATCATTTGCAGGAGATCACTATATTCTTTGGCACAGCCCACCAGCACTGCGCCCAGCAGCCTGGTCTTATCTGCTGACACCACGATTTTTTTATAAACCTGCGCGGCTTCATCAGCATAGAAATAGCTCAAAGCACCTGGGGACATGGCATGTGCATCACCAATAGAAGCAACATCCACGCCCATCAGTTTGAGCCTGGTACTCATGTCCGCACCAGCGAATGCATGACTTTCTTGGCCTAGGACATGTTTTGCCGCGATCCGCGCCATGTCATAGCCTGGTGCAACCAGACCATAAATTTTATTGTCCCAAAGTGCACATTCACCAATGGCATAAATGTCCGGATGTGAGGTCTGGCAATAATCATTAATGATAATGCCGCCACGCTCACCAATCAGTAAACCACTTTGGCGCGCCAGTTCATCACGCGGACGAATGCCGGCCGAGAACAGGATGATATCGGTTTCAAGCACCGAACCATCTTCGAACTTCATTACATGCTGAGTGCTGTCACCATCTTCAATACTTGACGTGGCCTTTTGAGTATGTACCTTGACACCCAGGTCTTCAATTTTAGAGCGCAGTATCTGGCCGCCCAGATCATCAATCTGCACCGCCATCAGACGCGGAGCAAATTCTACGACATGGGTTTCCAGATTCAGATCTCGCAGGGCTTTCGCTGCTTCCAGCCCTAGCAAGCCGCCGCCAATCACTACGCCAGTTTTGGCATTCAGACTGGCTGCACGAATGGCATCCAGATCTTCAATGGTACGATAAACAAAGCAATTCTGACGGTCATTGCCCGGGATTGGTGGCACAAAGGCATAAGAACCGGTAGCGAGAATCAACTTGTCAAAACTCAGCACATCACCCTGGCTGGTGGTGACGGTTTTATGGAGCTGATCAATTTCAACCGCTTTAGTATTAAGTCGCAAATCAATGCCATAAGCATCGGCAAAATCACTACGACACAGACTCAGATCCTTGACCGACTTGCCGCTGAAATATTCGGTCAAATGTACCCGGTCATAAGCTAAATGTGGCTCTTCTGCCAAAATGGTCAGCTCAATGTCATCACCGGCCTGTTCCAGTACAGATTCGATGAATTTATGCCCCACCATGCCATGCCCAATCATGAGAATTTTCATATCTGCACTCCAACTATTGTTTTTTTAAAGATGATAAAAAGCCACATATCACGTCTAGGCATTGATATGTCTGCTGATTGAATATGTTGTAAATACCGCGACCCAGCACTTTGTAATGCTGGAGGAAGGGTTGAAACGCTTGTGCGTTTTGTATTGCTGAACAACTGACCATGTCATTTATCCTGTGCTGAACGAAATACCAATCACATTTTTTGAAAATGCAATTACGATCAGAACGGACATCGTTGGCCGTTGTTAGTATTGAAAGTCATCTTTGACGATTTAATAAATGCAGAAACCGTGCCAACTTTTTTAATAGAAAAATGCCTTGTTTCAGGCAGATGATCTACCTAAATGCTTCATTTTGGTCAGCTATCAGCTGAAATCCCTAAAGCTGTGCACTAAATTGAACAGAAAAACGAAATTTTATGCACCAATTTAATGGCATGTTTTTTGCTTTAATCCTGCTTGAATATTCCTTAGGCCTTACTTGAAAATATTCCATGTCCAAATTACGAATTGCTCTTATTGATGATGATCTGGAGCGTGCCCAATTCATCCAGGAATCCCTGCTTTTACATGATTTTCAGGTGGTGGCCTGCTTAATCCTGAATGACCTGAATATGGTACATGTCAAAGGCATTCATGCAGATGTGATCCTGTTGAATATGGATCATCCGCATCGGGATATTATTGAAAGTTGTGTCAGCCAATATGAACTCCCGACCGTGCTGTTTACCCAGAACTCCAATAAAGACACCATCAAGAGTGCGATTGATGCCGGAATCACGGCCTATATTGTCGATGGTATTGATCCCACCAAACTAGAAAGCATTCTGGAAATTTCAATTGAACAGTTTCGCAAGCATAAAAAGCTGCTGAATGATTTAAAAGAAACCCAGGACAAGCTGATTGATCGTAAAGATATTGATAAAGCCAAAGCACTGCTCATCCAGCTACATGCCTTAACGGAAGAACAAGCCTTTGCTTTATTGCGTAAAAATGCCATGAGTCACCGGATTACCATTGGTGAAATGGCCAGACGCTTACTGGATGCACAGAAGCTGTTATTGGGCCAATAAGGAAAAGCATATGTCCACATTAGAAAAAACTGAACTCAATATTGGCTATATTCCTTTACTTGATTGTGTTGCCATTCTCTGGGCCGAAAAACAGGGGTATTTTTCCGAGCAAGGATTAACCATCAATTTAATCCGTGAAGCCTCCTGGTCAAGTTTGCGTGACCGTTTGGCCTATGGCTTTCTGGATGCTGCACATTGTCTGTCCGCCATGTTGCCCGCTGCTGCCTTGGGCACAGACCAGTTACAGGTAACTTTGCAAACCCCTCTAGTACTGAGCGTGAATCAGGCTTTTATTAGCCTGCGCCAAGATCTGTGTAAGCGTCCGCTGAACACACCTTCTGAATTCATCCTATAAGCCTTAATTTAGTCCCCACTTAGAAACAAGTGGGGACTTAAATTTATGACTACAAATAATCAGACATCCATCGCATCTCTTGCGAAAAAACGAAGAACATACAGTGCTGAATTTAAACAGCAGATCGTTCAGGCTTGTAAAGCACCGGACGTTTCAATTGCTTCAGTCGCTTTGCAACATGGATTGAATACAAATCTTGTATCCAAATGGATTCGCTTAATTGATGCTAAGCCAGGGAGTGATCGC